>CAIQXC010000535.1 GCA_903875675.1 Akkermansiaceae bacterium | reverse complement strand
GTCCAATTCGTGGTTTCTATGTCGGAATTCGGGATAAAGCTGGACTACAACGTTGCAACGCCTCGCCGAGACCTTCGCACACATCACTGATCCCACCGCCGACCAGGCCCGCCTGCTAGAGCTGTTGAGCTCCCCTGCAAAGGAGTCGCCCAGTCCGCTCGAAGCATTGTAGCCATCGCCACGAAATCGGAAAACGGCTGGAAGCTCGGTGTATCAAGGGATCTTTTGATTTAGCCTCCAGAATGTCCGCCTTGCCCGTCAGGTTGGCATTGATCTGGGCCTGCCAGCCGGTCACCAGGCTTTGGAACTTATCCGAGCGTACATCCAGGCGCAGGACATTTTCGTTGTAGCGCGACCAGCGCTTCGACTCGTAGAAATCCCAGAAGCTGGGCTTGCCAGTGAGTTTGCGCGACCAAGCCCGCGCCTTGAAAAGCAAGGGCATTGCCCAGGCCATGCGCTCCACGGACCTGGCCATGGAGGTCTTGACAAAAGGATCCTCGCGCCAGAGCGGGTCCACCGCGTCCAGCAACATGCGGAACATGTGTTCCGCAGGAAAGGGCACGCCAGTCAGCCAGGGCTTTGCCTTGGTGACGAAATGCACGTTGAGCGAGCGCTCAACCAGCTTGGGGATCGCGTCGATCGGGTCAAAGTACATTTGCCCGCTTTGCACATTCCACTCCTCGTCTAACACCTTGGCGTCGCCATTCAGCACATAGTTGAGTGCGCTCTGGTCGTGCTGCTTGCAGGATTTGGGAAAATTGTGCAGCATCTCAAACGCCTTGGCAAAGGTGCCCGCGCTACGAATCTTCGGCAAATCCATCATCAATAGCCCCGCATTCAGGTACGGCCGTTGCGGATCCGGCGGCACCGGCAGATCCATGGGCATGTCGCGGGCGATGAAGCCCTCGACCACACCGCCCACTCCCGTCTCCGGCACATCCATGCGCAGCAACTCGCTGAGGTCTTTGAGCACCAGAATGTCCACATCAACATAAATAAGGCGTTCCACGGTCATATTGTCCGGAAGAACCAGGCGCGCATAGGTCATGGTCGAACCATGTCGAAAGGAAGGGAACGAAGCGAACATGTCATCCACCTTCACGAACTCGACCTCCGGTCCGCATTTCAACTTCGCCATGGCGGTATGCACTCGCTGCTGTTCGGTCGCAGTCAGGCCGTCATGCAGGAAGAACACCTTGATCGCCGTTTCCCGAGAAACCGACAGGCGAATGCTCGACAGGGTTCCAATCGCCCCGGTAAGATAGCGCGAATCAGATGCAACGGCAATTTGTAGATCGGTCGAACTCATTTGCTAAATCTCAACAACATGCCAGTGCCCGGCATGCTAGGCCTCACCAGCATGAACTTCTTTGACAACAGAACACGAGTGCGAAAAACCAACCTCAACCAGCACTCGGGAAAACTTATCACAATATGAGGGCTTTCAGTCAGCAACAGACGCTCTCCTTGCTTCAATCCCAGTCAGACTCTGCGGCGGCTCGCAAGGGCTCCGGCAATGACCAGCGCAGATAATCCGAGAGCCGTTGTGGTGGATGGTTCCGGAACTGGAACCGTGCCGACCAAAACACCTGGCAGATTCTGGGGATCCTCCCCGGGGTAGTATCCATACGCCTTCGCACGAACCGTCCAGTTGTCTGATTCAAATCCAGTGGCCGTGCTATTATTGGATAAAACGACCTTTGTGAACTGCTCCCCTTGCAACGCGTAGAAATTCAGGAATGCAAATGGCTCGCCGCTATCATGTCTGTAATTTTGAGGATTTCCAAAGTAGGAGTCTGGGAGCAAACCGGGAAGTGTGGTTGTTGAATACTGCGCAATCGGGTCGTTACCGTTGTAGAACGTCAAAACATTATGTGCGTCCCCTGCTGACCACCAGAGCCCAAAGTAGGCTGATGGTGTGCTTAACGTGAGTGTGGTGACGGGAATCGCTTGGCTGTAACCCACACCATTCGGCGGATCACTCTGCACAGGATAGTAGCCCGTCGGACTCGTGCCTACCGTATAATTGGCTGCGCCGTATTGATTCGCGTATTGCATGTAAACCTGATCGATTGTTCCTATATTTCCCAAAGTGGGATCCGTCCACGTGACATTGGAATAGGCACCGGCTCCACTGGTCGTCAATGCATTGAAATCGATCACAGCCGTGTCCGAGATCGTGGAATTGACGGCAGTAGTGCTCCCTGCATAGGTGAGAATCAGCGTAGCATTGAGCGGTTGCGAGGCCAGAATGGTGGCACTCGTCAGCACAAGCCAGAAATAAACGCGGATTCTGCCCGTTTGATGACGGGGCGCGAGGAGCAAACGCGAAAAAGGAGACGAAGTTCTATGGACTTTCATAGGTAAACTGGGTTCTTAGGTGGGGTTGGGGGTATCTGTTGGCGGAGGAGATTGACACCGCTGCGGCGAGAGTCAAGTTCATGTTGGAAAGTGGGCATTAGACTTTAGTCTTAGGTACAAAGTACAAAGTTCATATTGGAAAGTGGGCGCAGAACTTTAGTTTTAGGTACTAATTTTCCGATCCATCCGGAAAATTACTTGCCAACTATAAAGAAAGTGCCTGCCAATATTCACAGCAAGACGCAAACGGCGGAAAAAATGCGGAACAAAGGAGGATTTTTCTCGATAACCCGTTCCCCTCTGAGCTGTTTCACCGTCCGACGGGAAGAATTGACGATTGGCGATTTTTGATTTGTGATTGGAAGGCTTCGTCGTTCGGACACTTCAAAGAATCTATATTCCTCATTCGTCGGTTGTCAATCCAAATGAACGCTCAGCCGCTGGACGGATAAACTGCGTGGCGGTTCACGGTGCAATAAATTCGGCGTTCTTTCCCCCCGGAGTAAGGCCAGATCCCGTGACTTTGCTGGTTGCGGGGACGAGAGTGGAGGCTATGGTGGTCGGCGTGACGACCCAAGCTCAAGCCGGTGGTGGAATGTTGATCGCGGCGCCCGGGCGCTGGGATGAGGCGTGTTTTTCGCTGCCGGCGCTGCGGGCACTGCTGGCGTCGGGCGTCGGTGTGGGTGTGTTGTGCGAGGCCGGACAACGTGGGTACTGGGAGACACTGCCGGGGCTCACGGTGCTCGATTTTCCGCCCAAAACCAAGCCGCGGGTGCTGGCGGGCGAATTGGCTGGCCGGTGGCAGGCGGCTCTTTTATGGGAGCCGGGTGTGGCGGCCGACGCCTGTGTTCGTGCCCGGATCGCCCGGCGGCTTGGGCCCAATGAAAAGCCGTTGAAAAAGCATTTGACGCATCCGGTGGAATTGGTGGCGGCGGCCCGCCCGCTCGAGCATCGGGTGCGCCATTATTTGGCGTTGGTGGAATCCTTGGGCTTGGACACCTCGCAAGCCGGCATCTTCGCCCCGGTGGCCCTCGGGTTGCCGCGCCAACCCCAGGCATTGCTGCTGAGCCCGGATTCGGATTTCGGACCCAGCCACGAGTGGCCGCTGGAGCGCTGGACCGAGTTGGCGCGGGCACTCCAGGCAGCCGGGTGGTCGCTGACCATCGCCGGGTTGGCACAGGGTGGCCGGGTGGCCGAAGTGTTGCTAGACCGGCTTGGCGGCAGGTTGCCTTTTTTGAGGACCGCGTCGCTGGCAAACGCGTTGCCGCTGCTGGCAGAGCAGGCATGGGTGGTGGCGGCGGACGGTTCGCTGCCGCATTTGGCCGCGCACGTGGGAACCCGCTGTGTGACACTTTTCGGCCCGAATGACCCGGCCTGGAAACGCCCACTCGGCAGAAACCATATCACGCTGCGCCGCCACGTGCCATGCGCCCCGTGTTTCCTGGCAAAATGCCCGATGGACGGGCGCTGCCAAACTGAACTCACCGTGGAACGGGTGCTGGCATCCGTGTCGGAGTGCCTCAAAAATGAGATTGTCAGGTGAGTTCGGAGCCCGCCGCGCTCGCCGACAGCGGTGGGAGGCTGGCGGCGGCGACGGCTTGGCCGAGCCGCTTGGTGTTTTCATCGGGGACCACCAGCGTGATCTGAAGTTCGGGAAACTCGTGGGCGAGCACGGTTTCGGCCTCATTGATGATGATATGGCCGCCCTCGCCGCTAGTCACCCGGCCTAGAATCAGCAGGCTGGCGATGTCGTAGGTATCGGCATATTGGGCAATGGCATATCCTAGATAACAACCCATTGTTTCATAAATCGCCGCCGCCCGCGGGTCGTCCGCCTCCTGCGCCTGTTGCACTTTGACGAGTTGCTCGGGAAAGGGCATCGCCCCAAAATCAAAACCTGCGAGGGGCGCGAGGCGGGCAACCGCCTGCTGTGAGAAATACAGGGCACCACAGCCCCGGTCCCCCGACCATTCGTCCACTGGCGCATCATCGCGGAAATCCACCGGAGTAAAGGCGAGCTCATTGAGCCAAGGGGTGATGTGGCCCTTGGCATCGACGTAGCCGGCGGCCTGGGATGTGCCCATGGCCACTCCGAGCACCCGGTTGGCGGACAGTCCCATGGAGCCCGCCAGAGCGGTCACCTCACCATCGTTGACCACTTCGAAGGGGACGTTGTGCCAACGTTCCTTAAGGGTGAAAAAGATCCTGCGGATGGACGTTTCAAAATCCTGCGGACTCACTCCCCGGAACAGCGAGGCGGCGCACACCTCGTTGTTGATATAAACCCCGGCCGAACTCCCGCCAATTGCATCCACCCTCGGCAGATGCGCCGCAGCACGGCACAGAGAGTCATGAATCCCCTCAATATGATAGGCCGGATCACTCTGGAAATATGGGTCCCAGACGACCTCCTCCGAGAACACAACCTTGCCATCAATCACCGCAGCACATTTGCGGTCCGAGCCGCCCAGATCAAAACCGATGCGGCAACCGTCCAGATTGCGCCCCAGAGTCATGGTGCTTTCGTTGGCGGCCGGCAACTCGGCGTGCCTGACCGCAACGACCGAGATGGGGGATCCGAAGATTTTCCGGCCGATAAAATCCCAGTCAAAACTCCGCGCCCCGCCAGCCGAGTAAATGACCCCCAGTGCTGCCGCCACCTCTGGGGCTCCCGCCATCAGCAGCCGGTTGCCTCCCTTTTGCCACAACAATAATTTGAAAAGCCGCTCCACGTACTTGAGCGTCAGGGCGTCATTCTCACCGCCAGGCGATAAAAGCGTGTCCGCCAACCGAAACACCGTGCCGTCATCGCGGCACAATGCCAATTCCACGGCACGTTTCCCTGGATCCGCCTGAGCCCTGGCGCGGTATGCACGGTTCCAAAGCACCGCCGGCACAAACTCAGGATCAAGCACGGGTCGAAATTCAGGTAAAATGGTAAATGACATAACAAGCAACGCACGAAACGGACAAACCCTAGCCTCACCGCCGAATAAGTCCAAGCCAAGATCCGAAAAATTCAGGTCTCCTCCGTCAGTTTCGCAAATCCGCTGAATAACTTGGAGTCCTCAGGTGGCCGACTCGGCAGTGCCTCGTCGCTGGATAGGTGTGCCTCACAGATCGCCCACAATTCCGCCGGCTTCACACAGCGCCGCACCCCATGCTCGAAGACCGGGTCCAACCCGTGACTGACGTAGCCCAACGTGCGCTTCATCCGCTGCACATGTCCCAGCGGCTCGTAGCGCGGCGCTTCCCGGGCGATTTCCTCTGAAAGATCCCGCACGTAGCTTAATAAATCCCGGTAGGTCGGTATGATCAACTCGCCCCCACAGAAGGCCGCCCGCAGCTGCCCGAAGATCCACGGGTTACGGATGGCCCCACGGCCAATCATAAGCCCGGCGGCACGGCTCCGGCGGTGATAGGCCAGGCCGCTCGGCACGTCCACGATGTTTCCGTTGGCTATCACCGGGCAACTCAGCGTGCCCACTGCGGCCAACACGCAGTCAGTGTGTACCGGGCCTTGGTAACGTTCGTGAACGCTGCGTGCATGAATCGTCAGACCGTCAATGGCATGACGGCGGAAAATCTCTAGCAAGCCCGCAAATTCGTCGCTCCCCACATAGCCAACCCGCGTCTTCACCGTGAAGCGCCCGGCTATCACCTCGCGCAGCCCGCCAAGCAACCGGTTGAGTGCCTCCAGATCCCGCAGCAAGGCCCCTCCAGCCGCTTTGCGGCACACAATGGGTGCCGGACAACCGAGGTTGAGGTCGATCCCTGCTACCGGATAACCCTCCAGCATGACGGCACTTCGCCGCAGGCTTGCCAAGTCTGAACCGATGAGTTGGGAAAATACCGGACGACCGGTATTGTTTTCAGTGATGGCACGCAGGATGTGTGGGTTGAGGGAGGAGGCGGGATGGACGCGGAAGTATTCGCAGACGAACCAATCGGGGAGGCTGCGGCGGGCCAGCACGCGCATAAAGGGCAGGTCGGTGATGGCCTGCATGGGGGCGAGAACGAGGGCAGGGCGGTGGGCTGGGAGCAGGTCGCGCATGAGAGGAAGGTGACGGGAAGTTGGAGCGGTGGCAGGAAAAGGCTTGACATGCAAGTCGAAGTGGGCAGTTTCGGCGCAACAACAACCTAGGAGAGCCCAGTGGACAGTGACTTATTGCATACGGAAAAAATTCTAGCGGATCGCAAGACCTTTTATTTGGATCTGAAGCAGAACCAGCGTGGGATGGTGGTCAAGATCACGGAGGACGTCGGAGGCAATCGCGACACCATCATGGTGCCTGCGGAGATTCTTGGGGATTTCATTGCGGCGTTGAGCGATATCAAGGCGACGGCCGACGAGCAGGCATGAACGAGCAAGCCGGGACTGGGTCGGGCAAGCGCAGGCCGGAGGCAAATGGCGCGGGCGGACGTTTGGGCCGGTGGTTGGGGGAGGATTGGCGGCATTGGGGCAGCAGGCGGTTTTTTTCTTCGTCGCCCTCGGTCAATGTGGCGCGGCTATGTTATTTGCTGGTGTGCGAGGCGGCGGGAGTGGCCATAGCGTTGAGCACCAAGGGCACGGGCATCGAGGTGTCGGTGGGATTTGGATTGCTGGGTGGGGTGACGGTTGCGGGATTGTTTGTGTTCATGGAGTCGCTGATGAAGGGCTTCACGCTGCGAGGGTTTTCCACGGCCACCTTTGGTCTGGGGGTTGGGCTGCTGTGTGCGTGGTTGCTGACGCGGGTGAACATTGCCAATTTGCTAGATCTGGCGTTTCGGGAGCGGATTCACGCCGAGGAAGGGATGGGGGATGGGCGAGCGGACTTATTGCTCAACGCGCTGCGTTTGGCCTTTGACGTGACGTTGTTTGCGAGTTTGGGGTTTATCGGGGCGGTGTTGGCGCTGCGCAGCAACCGCGACGACTTTGCCTTCATCATTCCGTATGTGCGCTTCCGCCAGGACGCCGCCTCGGGCCAGCCGGTCGTGTTGGATGCGGAGGCGGTCATTGACGGGCGTATTCCGGCGATTTTCCGTGCGGGCTTTCTGCATGGGCGGCTCATTGTCCCGCGCTTTGTGTTGGAGGAACTCCAGGCAATGGCCAGTGCGTCGTCCAATGCGCTTCGGCAACGCGGCCAGCGTGGGTTTGAGTGTTTGCAAAAGATGCAGGATGCCCCAGATATCCAGATCACCATTCATGATAGCCACAGCATAGCCGCGGAAGAGAGCGTCTCGCAACGATTGATGGAAACCGCTCGCTTGCTGGGGGCGAGAATCATGACTGCCAATGATAATCTAACAAAGCTGGCAAAGCTCCAGGGCTTGGACGTGCTCAATATTTATGAACTCGATGAAGCGCTCAAGCCTGCTGTGGCCGTGGGCGACCGGGTTCGCATCACCTTGGTGCGAGGCGGCAAGGACGAGCATCAGGCGGTGGGCTATCTGCCCGACGGCACCATGATTGTGGTCAACCACGGTGCCGGAGCGATTGGCAAGACCGTCGAGGTGACGGTCATCAGCACGCTCCAGACCAACGCCGGGACGATGGTTTTCGCCGAGTTCAATTGAGCGGCCGCTGGAGCTCCTCACCTTACGGCCGTGGCCGTGGAACGGTGCGTCTATGAGTTGAATTGGCCAGTAAAACCAAGATGTAGCGGCGAAACGTGGAAAATGCCCACTGGGGCTCGAGAGTCTGAGAGATTGCTGAATATGAATCAGTCTAAATACCGACATTTGTAGGTATTTTACCCGTTGCAAAAATTATGCTTGCAAATGCGTGTAGTATTTCCTTCGGTGCCGTTTTCCGCGCAGGTCGCGATTTGTCTTTTTACTTATACCATATAATTTCAGGCAAAATCCATGAAAGCAATACAAATCACGATGGGCTTGAAGCGAGCGTGGGTGAGCACACGGTGGCTGGCGGCCGCCTGCGGGTGGCCTGGGGCGGGGAGAGCCGCCCTGTGGGTCGCATTGGGCTGGGGTTTGTGGAGCGGGCCAGCAGTGGCGGCGCCTTATCCGGCGGGAGGCAAAGCGACGGCATGGGTGCAGCCGAATGGCAGTCATCTCGAGCTGCGGGTACTGGGGGATGAGTTTTACGCACGGACCGTTACAGCCGCAGGCTACACCGTGGTCTTTAACGCGGCGGATCAAACCTATTATTATGCGGTGGCGGCAGCGGGTAGCCACTCCCTGGTGCCCTCCGGCATCGCAGCCGATAAGCCGCCGCCAGACTGGCTGCCGACGCATCTGGCTGAGCCCCCAGCAAGTGTGGCTGAGCAGCGTCGAAAGAACATCGAGAAAATCGCCCCTCACCGCAGGGCTGACTGGGAGGCTCTGGTCAAGGCCCGAGGTGAGCGCCGGGGCCGCGATGCCTCCTCCCCACTTCCGACTCCCTCAAGTCCGCCGCTGACATACAAGCCGGCCGGTGGGCCGACGGTTGATACCAAGGTGGGCTTGGTGATTTTGGTGCAGTTTCCCGACGATCCGAACACGCCCGTCGTCGATCCGGTCGCCTTTCCGACGACTCAAGCGAAGATGAATCGCCTGTGCAATCAGGTTGGCTACAACGACGACGGTAACATCGGCTCGATTCACGATTACTACATCGATCAATCCAACGGCCATCTGTCATTGACGCAGGTGGTCACCCCCATCCTCACGCTGCCACATCCGCGTAACTTTTATAGCTACTCCGATTACCCGGTCAACACGATCCTGCGCGACAACGGTGCCACCGGTGACCTCATGGCCACCGACGCGGTGCTGCTTTTGAAAGCTGCGGCCTTTGATTTCTCGACCCTGTCGCTGGACTCCTTCAATGACGTGATCGCCACCAGTCTGCTGTTTGCGGGCGCTGATTCCGGGGTGTATGCCAAGGGACTGTGGCCGTTTTCCGGCTCATTCCCGATCGCCATTGACGTCGGAACAGCCGGGGTTCACAAATATATTCTGAACTATCAAATGACTGACATTGCCGATGCCGCGCCGGGCATGGGCACCACCTGTCATGAGCTCGGCCACATGCTTAAGAAGTATCCGGATTTGTATGACTCCAATTCGGACAACGGCGCGTCGGCGGGCGTGGGGACCCATTCCCTGATGGGCACAGGTGCCTCCTTGAATAACGAAAAGGCACCGGCACCGATCGACATCTATTTGAAGGACTTCTCCGGCTGGGCGACCATCACCGATCTGACTCCGACGACGGCCCTCAGCGCGGCACTGCCAAGCACCGGCAATATCGGTTACCGGATTCGCAAACCGGGCACTGCCACCGAGTATTTCATCATCGAGAACCGCGGTGCCGGCGACCGCTGGTCGGCATTTTGCCCGGACGTGGGCATCATGATCTGGCACGTCGATGAAGCCGTCACCACCGAAAATGAGGATCAGCAAATGACCCAGGCCCAACATTACCAGTGCGCCCTGATGCAGGCCGATGGACGCTGTGATTTGGAGCACAACACCAATACGGGAGATAATACCGACCTTTTTAAAACCACCAAGGGTATCTTTAACAATGCCACCACGCCCAATGCCAATTGGTGGGATGGCAGTGCCTCTGGCATCTCAGTCACCGTGCCCAGCGCGCCTGCCGCCTCCATGAACGTGGTCTTTGGGGCCGCTCCACCCACGCTGGCCTTGGCTCCGGCGTCCCAAAATGTGCTGGCTGCCGGTGGGACTTTCAGCTTTCAGGTGACGTCAAACAGCACATGGACTTCGAGCCAGGACTCCGTTTGGCTCAGCACCAGTGTGGTAGGCCCTCAAACGGGTAATCTGACCTTCACGCTCACGGTCCCACCTAACACCACCATCGTCCCCCGCACTGCGGTGTTTACCCTCAATGTCGCGGGTGGGCTCACCGCCACTCACACCCTCACCCAGGGCGGATTGTTGCTTCCGGACCTGGTGGTCGGCCCCGGTTACCCGAGTGCCTGTGGCCCGGCCATCGTGAAACCGGGTGGTAACGTCTATGTTTATGGTTCCGTCAGCAATCAGGGATCGGTACCCACCGGCCCCTATTCCGTGAACTTCTACCTCTCGCCGGACACCACCATCACCACTTCCGACTACTTGATCGGCCAAAAATCCCAGCCGTCGCTCGCTGTTGGTGCTTCTGAGTTTGTTCTCATGGATGACTCGACCGCGCCCTTGACCTTGACCGTGCCGTTGACCGTGCCCGGCGGGACGTACTATGCCGGCTGGATCTATGACCCGAACAATCTCATTGCGGAGGTCAACAAGAACAATAATACAGGATACGTTACCGGTTCGACCCTCATCGTGGACGCAAGCCCCCCTACCGTGGCGATCAGCTCGCCAGCCGCCGACGGCACCACCGTCACCAGCCCCACCCTCGCGGTGAGCGGCACGGCCGCTGATAACGTCAGCGTGGCTAGCGTCTATATATCGCTGAACGGCGGATCCTCTGTCTTGGTCACCGGCACCACTTCCTGGTCAAGTAGCGTGTCACTGGTGCCCGGAACCAATACGGTCGCCGCCATCGCAGTTGACACGGCTGGCAACCAGTCCAGCTGGATCACTCGCTCCATCACTTATACCCCGCAGGATGCCACCAAGCCCACCGTGGCTATCACTTCTCCAGCAGCCAACGGGACCTACGTGAATAGACCCGCCCTAACAGTGAGCGGAACGGCGACCAAAGGCACCTACGATTTGAACGTGGTGTATTGCCTTCTGAATAGCACGTTGCCATGGCTGACAGCCACTGGCACCTCCACATGGTCGCGGTCCGTGGCGTTGACTCCAGGGCTCAATAGCATCAAAGCCATCGTTTATGACGACCAAGGAGTGAACTCATCCCAAGTCGTCAGGACGGTCACGTACGACGGGACGCCTCCGACGGTCGCCATCACCACACCGGCAAGCGCTGGCACCATCGTCAATCTCCCCAGCCTGGCCTTCGCCGGCACGGCGGATGACATCAATTTGACTGCCGTCTATTGGCGGTGCAATGGCGGGGCTTGGACGCTGGCCAGCGGCACCAGCGCGTGGTCGGGCACCGCGAACCTGATCGTTGGGGTCAACACCATCGAGGTCCAATCCAAAGATGCGGCTAACAATCTTTCCACAATCGTGGCGCAGACGCTCACGTACACGCCTGACGTCACGCCTCCGACGGTGGCCATCACCAGCCCGGCCAGTGATGGCGGCGCGGTGAATGCCGCCAGTCTGGCCATCGCAGGTACGGCGGCTGATGACTTCAATTTGGCTGCGGTTTACTGGCGGCTCAATGGCGGTACTTGGACGCTGGCAGGTGGCACCACGGCGTGGTCAGCCACAGTGCCATTGGTGGTCGGGGCCAACCTGATCGAAGTGCAATCCAAAGACGCGGTCAATAATCTGTCCACCCTCGTGTCGCGAACCGTCACCTATGATGCCACTCCTCCGACGGTTGCCATCGCCACTCCGGCAGGAGATGGCATCTTCGTGTCGAGCCCCGGTTTGGCGCTGAGCGGCACTGCAGCGGATAATCTCGGAGTCGCAGCAGTCTATTGGCGGCTCAACGGAGATGTTTGGGTGGCCGCCAGCGGAACCACCTCATGGTCGGCCAGTGTGACTCTGGCAGCCGGGGCCAACCTGCTCGAGGTCCAATCCAAAGATGCTGCCAATAATCTCTCCATGATTGCGTCGCGCACTATCATGCTGGACTCGGTCGCGCCTACGGTGACAATCAACACACCGGCGGGCGACGGCCTGTTCGTGACGAACCCCACCGTGGCCTTCAGTGGCACAGCAGCGGATAACCTCGGAGTCACGGCGGTTTACTGGCGGCTTAACGGTGGGGCTTGGGCCACGACTACCGGCATCAGCTCATGGTCAGCCAGCGTGACTTTGGCAGCCGGCGCTAACCTTCTCGAGGTCCAATCCAAGGATGCTGCCAACAATCTCTCCTTCGTCGCGTCGCGAACCATCCATGTTGATGCCACCCCCCCCACGGTGGCAATCACCACTCCGGCTAGTGACGGCACCATCGTGACGAGCCCCGGCCTGGCCTTGAGCGGCACGGCAGCGGATAACCTCGGAGTCACTGCGGTTTACTGGCGCCTTAACGGCGGGGCTTGGGCCACAACCACCGGCATCAACTCATGGTCAGCCAGCTTGACGTTAGCTGCCGGAGCCAATCTGATCGAGATCCAATCCAAGGACACTGCCAATAATCTCTCCATCATCGCGTCGCGTACCATCAACTTTGTTGCCATCCCCCCGACCGTGGCAATCACCACTCCGGCAGGTGATGGCACCATCGTGACGAGCCCCGACTTGGCCTTGAGTGGCATTGCGGCGAGCAATCTCGGAGTCAGCGCGGTCTATTGGCGGCTTAATGGCGGTCCTTGGGCCACAGCCATCGGTTTCTTCCCATGGTCAGCGACCGTGACTTTGGCGATTGGAGCCAACTTGCTCGAGGTTCAATCCAAAGATGTGATCAACAACCTTTCAGCAGTCGCGCCTCGGATCGTGAATTACACACCCTTTGGCCAATCCCTGCCAACCTGGCGACAGGTTCACTTCGGCAGCGCCGCCAACAGTGGGATCGGCGCGGACCTTGCCGATCCCGATAACGACGGCGTTACAAATCTTCAGGAATTCGCCTTTAACCTCGATCCAAACGTGGCCGATGCCAAGCGTCTGGTGGCCGGAGCCGCTGGCACGGCGGGCCTGCCAGTGGTCTCTATCGGGGACAACGGCCGCCTGCGGATCGAGTTCATCCGGCGAAAAACCTCCAACAATCCCGGCGTCGATTATAACGCGAAATTTTCCGCAGACCTCAGCACCTGGGTCGATTTCACAGGAGCGGCCGCTGTCACTTCGATCGACGCAATCTGGGAGCGCCTGCTCGTGGACGACCAGCTGCCTGCGAGTACACCGGCTCGCTTTGCCCGGGTGGAGGTCACCAATAGGGTCGATGCCAGTGTGCTCTCACCCTTGGAATCCTGGCGCCAGGCCAATTTCAGTAGCTCCGCCAATAGTGGGGATGGTGCCGATCTCAATGATTTCGACCATGACGGCATCCCCAACTTGCTCGAGTTTGCCTTCGGCTTGAACCCAAAACAAGACAGCGCCGGACTCTTGCCATGCCCCCAAATATCGGGCGGCAATCTCGTGCTGGGCTTTACCCAGCCTGCGGGGATCAGTGGAATTACTTACGGCGCGGAGTGGAGCCCGACGCTGCTGCCCGGTAGCTGGATCGCGCTCCCCGACACTGGCGCTCCGCCAAACCACCTCTTCAGCGTCCCCCTCGGCAGCAACGCCAAAGTCTTTATGCGCCTCAATGTGTCCAATCCCTAGCCAGCCCAACTCCGTAGCCATACCATCAAGTCTTACGGATTCAGCCCAATCGACTCCAAGCGGCCGCCCATCGGCTACCTACCATCCCAATCTTATTAAAAAAACCAAAAAAAAACTTGCGGGGCTGATAAAATTCCTGTTTCCTTCGTCCAGAAGACGCGGGCATAGCTTAGTGGTAAAGCCCTAGCCTTCCAAGCTAGACATGCGGGTTCGATTCCCGCTGCCCGCTCCAGTCATTGAGACACCCGTCTCCTTTGACCAATTCTTAGTTAGTCAATCAACCGTATAACAATCCCTGCCATGAAAAATACCGTTCGCTTCGCCCTGCTAAGTGCCGCTTTAGGACTGTTGTCCTCTTCTGCGGCTTTCGCCAAGGTGGATTGTGTGAAACACGTCCTTTCGATCAAGCAAGCCATTGCTGCCAATCCTTCCGCCACCCTTCAAATCGTTGAAAAGGAAGTCACCCTCACCCCAGCCTGCGCCTGTGAGCTGGTGAAAGCTGCCATCCAAGCCTCCAAGGCAGACGTGAAGCTCGTTGCTGCAATCGTCGAGACCGCCGCAACCGTCGCTCCAGAGCACCGGCACCTCATCGGCCAGTGCGCCGTGGCGGTAGCACCTGACGCCCTTGCCGCCGTGCAAGCCGTGCTCAAGAAACTCGATCCCAAGCATGAGGATCGGGTGGGCGGCTCCAAAAATGCCCTGCCTGCTCCTCCCAAGGAGACGGACAAGTTGACCAGCAATCCTTTGGACTTCCCCGGATCAAGCATCGAGGCGTATCTCTCCGCCAACAGCGGCGGCTCAGGCAACTCAAATAATAGTGGCTCAGGCGGCACTGGCAACTCTGGCAACTCTGGTGGCGGCGGTGGCGGCAACAGCGGCGGCGGCGGCAATGGCGGCGGCGGCGGCTTTGGCGGCGGCGGCGGCGGTGGCGATGCCGGCGGTGGCGGCGGTGGCTTCATCGGCGGACTTCCGGGCGGTCCTGGCGGCGGTGGCTTTACCCCCCCTCCAGGCGGAGCCCCTCCAGGCGGTACCCCAGGCACGATCACTCCGCCGGATACCACGGAGGTCACTGGCTGATTTGGCATGTTTGCCAATCGGTATAGCACTTATTTCGCCTTTTTCTAACATAATTACGCATGAAAAATAAATTTACTCTGATTTTTGTCTCCGTTCTTGCCATCGGCCATGTATCAGCCGCCGAGGGTCTCTACAATGTTGGCACCGAGGCTCAAAATGCCATGCCGCTCAAGTGGAGTGCCGGCCTGAATTTGACCTATGACGACAATGTCAACCCTGGTGGAGCCTCAAAAGACAGCGCCGTCTCCCTGAATCCGTTTGTCGGGCTTTCTTTCATCAGCTTGACCCCTCAGACCACCTGGGACGTTTACGGCCGTTTGGGTTGCATTTATTATATCGAGAAGCCTTCTAGCCTGGTTGACGACGTGTACGCTCAAACCAGTGCTACGGCCAATCTCACTCATCGCTTTGACGAGCGTCTGCGTTTCTCAAGTCGCAACTCCATTACCTATGAACTGGAGCCGGATTACGCTCAAGGGTTTGCCACAAGTCGATTGTCCGGAGCTTATTTGTTCTGGGCCACTGACGATTCCCTAGGCTATCGCTGGACGGAACGGATGGCTACCTATACCGGCATCAGCCTCACCGGGCTCGAATATGGCAAGTCCGTGTATAAGGATCAAAATCGCTTCACTTGGGAAGCCTACAACCAGTTTCGCTATCAGCTTACTCAGGAGCGCAGCGTGCTGACCTTGGATTATCGCTACGGTCAAACCACAGCAGCGGGCTTGGCTGCTGACTCCACCAATCAATACATTCTCGCCGGCCTCGAACATCGCTTCAGTCCTACCGCAATCTTGGTCACCAAAGTGGGTCTTCAAGTCCGCCAAGTGGATCGGGGCACCAGCACCGACAATCCCTACGCCGAAATGGCGTTAGATTCCCGCATCAATCAGGATTTCACGTTGAAAGGGTTTTTACGCTACAGCGTTGAGGGTTATGATACGGTCCAGACGGTCGGGGCGGGTGCCTACGACTTCAGTCAACGCCAAACCCTGCGCGTCGGACTCAGCGGCAATTACGCGGTCTCTTCGATGGTCTCAATCTTCAGCGGCATCGATTATATCCCTGCCAAATTCAGTGATGGCCACTTGGTTGCCGGTACCGGCTCGGCCAGCTCCAGCGGATTAACCCAGCACCTCTTCAATGCCTCCCTTGGTTTCTCCGTGAAACTCATTGAACGGTTCTATGGCAACGTCGCATACAACTACACGGATTCAAATTCCGAAGTCTCCAAAGCTTACAATCGCAGCCGTATTACGATCGGTGTGAGCTATCAGTTCTAATGCATCCCATAGCGGCCTGCTTCAATCATAACCCTGTTCAGGATATTATTTGACTTGTCTTAAGCTCCCGCAATGTCTCTCATTGCGGGAGTTTTCTTTTGATTGTTGCCAATTGATCAGTACATTCAGCCCAGACCTAAGACGCCATGCCCAATACCTCTCCCCAACAAAGCGAATCGGCCCTTCACGCCTTCGATTACTGGCAGGTCATCAAGAATCGCTACGGCTTGATCCTGCTTACCCTGCTTCTAGTCTTTATGACTGCCTCGGTTATCACCTATGTGATGCCAAAAAAGTACGAAAGTTATGCCAAGATCGAGGTCAAGCCGCGGGGCACGACTATCACCGTATTCAAAGGGATGGAGGACACCAGTTTTGGTCGCGTGACGCCGAATTTTTTCAACACGGAGTTTGAGAAAATCAAGAGCCGCAATGCTCTGATGAAGGTCATCGATAATCTCGACCTGACCAACAACTGGAGCTTGGACCGGGAGACGGTCTTTGCCATACTCACAAGCATCGTCAAAACCGATAACGTACGCGGCACGGACTTGATCACCATCAGCGTGCGACATTCGGATAAGGATGTGGCCCGGGATATCGCCGCCGAGGTGGCGCGAGCCTACAAGGAATACCGCAGCGAAACGGAAGGCAAGGAAGGCGACATGGCATTGCTTGAACTTAAAAAGGCCGTGCGGGTGCAGGAAGACATCGTGGAAGAACGGCGCAAGGTCTTGGCTAACATCGTGCGTGCCAAGGGCATCATTTACTACGGGCCGGACTCTTACTATCGCAATACCGGCATGGAAGACGATAACGGTGCCAAGAACGCCTTGGACACCTTCAACCAGTTGGAAACCGAAAAGATGCAGCTGGAAAGCATGATTCAAAGCCTGTTGAAGTACAGCGCCGACCAACTCATGGTGTATGCCTCTGGCTTGGCCCTGCCTGACAACGTCGTTCAGACGCTCTATCCAAAGTACCTCGACCAGAAGACCCAGTTCGAAGGGTTGAAACGTCAGGGACTCGGACTGAAACATCCCAACATGCTGGCCACTGCCCAAGTGCTCGAGTCCATGAAGAAGCAACTCGATGAAGGGGTGGTGTCGTTGCGCGATACCCTCCAAGCCAAGCTCGAACTCGCGGAAGCCCGCTTCAAACGCGCTCTGTCTAGCAAGAACGACAAACGCGGCGAAGCCATCAAGCGCGGTCTGGATGCACAGGACTATGTCGATGCCAAACGCGAATTTGAGTCAGAGCAGGAGATGTTGCAGCAAATGAAGCTCAAATTGATTGGCGAGGAAATCACCGGGAAAATGCCCAATGATTCCATCATCGTCCATGACGAACCGGTCAGTTCCCAAAATCCAGTTAGCCCCAATGTGACCCTCAACCTGATGCTCGGAGCAGTGATCGGATTGATCTTCGGACTGGGTATCGCCTTCTTCCTCGAATATCTAGACACTTCCGTCAAGACCCTCGAAGACGTCGAGCGCTATCTGCAGGTGCCAGTGCTTGCGGTTGTTCCCAAAGATATCGGGATCCTCCACAAACAAAGCGGCATGAGCCCAGACGCCGAGGCCTATCGTATTCTGCGCACCAATATCGAGTTCAACCGCAAGAATCCCGAGGATAATGCGATCACTGTTGTCTCCGGCGGTGCCGGCGAAGGTAAATCGACCACCCTTGTCAATCTCGCTTATGTCTGCGCCCAGGGCGGTTACACCACACTGATGATCGATGCCGACTTGCGCCGCCCGCGTTTGCATACCTTCTTTGATATCAGCAATTCCGTCGGTCTGACCAATTACCTGACCACGGAATTGATGCTTGAGGATGTGATCCTCCAAACGCCAGTGGACAACCTCTATTTCATGCCCTCCGGCATCCTGCCGGCGGATGCCGCTGGTATCCTCAACTCGCGCCGCATGTCCGAACTCATTCAGGACGTCAAACAACGCTTCGACTTGGTTCTGGTGGACAGCCCGCCCATCCTAGGGGTCAGTGACGCCTCTGTGCTGGCCAGCGAAGTGGACCTCACCATGATCGTCGTGCAACATCGCAAATTGCCCCGAAATATGCTGCTTCGGGTCAAACAAGCCGTTGAAAACGTCGGTGGTACCATTATCGGCGTGGTCTTGAATAATGTGGATGTGCGTAGCGACAGCCAATATCAGTACTACACGAGCTATTACACGTATTACGCGCCGGCTGAATCGCAGATCGGCCCACCGGCATCCACCGCCTCGTCCAAGTCTCAGGCCGCCAGCAAGAATCAGCCAGCCTTGCGCGGCAATGATACCGAACTGTATTGACAACCCCGAACCCAGTAACAGACTAACGCCATGAATCTTAAAGCACTTATCTTTGGAAGCCTTGCTTCGCTCCTGCTTGCCGTCAGCGTCTTTGGCCAAACAACTCAAATCAAGCCCGGCCGCGCAATCACCATCTCCATCCTCGGCGTGCCAACCGATGAAAAAACCCGCTTTGACGGCATCTATCCCGTGTCGGAAAGTGGCATGATCAATATGCCGCACATCGGGTCCATCAAGGCGTCCGGGTTGCGGGCTGATGAGCTATCAAGCGTCCTCCAAAACACCTACAAGTCCCGGGAAATCTACACCAATCCGACCATTCAGGTCCTCAGTTCAAGTGCTGACACCCTTGATAAGCAGGTCGTGTACGTCGGCGGGCAGGTGCGGAAAACCGGGGCGACAGAATACACTCAGGGGCTCACCCTCTATCAGGCGATCCAAGCCGGTGGCGGGCCGACAGAATTCGGCACCATGTACCGGGTCAAGTTGTTTCGCAATAAAACCCAGCACCAGTACGACCTGACGGATGCCAAGAACATGGCGATTGTTCTTGAACCGAATGATACCATAGAGGTCCCGAAACAAAACTGGCTTGGCCGCTGAACTCCAGCCGATCATCGTGTTAGCCGATCAGCCCTCAAGAACGGACAAGAAATGACCCTGACTCCGCCCTGGCTTCCTGCACGTCCGCTGCTTGTCATCATAGTGGTGTTGAGGTGGCCGCTGTGTGCGGCTGAGCTTGAGTTACCCCCTGCCATCATGCAGGGCTTGAAATCGGAAAAATTTGCCGAGCGCGAGCAAGCGCAGAATGACTTGCTGGCTTGGACCCGTCAGCATCCGGATGAGGCGACAGAGGCACTCTATCAGCAATCGAGGACTGCTGGGGATCCCGAGCAGCGCCTGCGTTCCCAAGGGGTGCTGCGAGAACTCGTGGTGGATGAATACCTGCGCAACGGCGTCGGTTACGTCGGCTTCCGCATGAACCCAAACACTGAGGCCGTCGCCGTTCCTGGTGAGAACGAGCCTCGATTCGCCGTGCGGGTTCTTCAAGTCGAGCCGGACACCCCAGGCCATAAAGCCGGTTTGCTTGCCGGGGATTTGCTCCTTGGCGTGGACGACGCCGTCTGGCATCAGGAGGATACTTCGATCGTTGTCAGCGAGAAAATCAAGTCCTTTAAAGCAGGCACCAAGGTGACTCTCAAGTTGTTCCGTCAAGGGAAGATTGTTGATCTTCCGCTAGTGCTCGGCCGCCGACCCGCCACAGCCGATCTGCTCCAATTTCAATTTGGATTTGGAGGGATGCAAATCAGTCCCGAGGCGATCGCGGCCGCCGACAGCGCCGCCAAAGAGGAGTATTTTCGGCGCTGGCTCGCCGCACGCAAAGCCAAGGACTAGGGAGGCATCGCTTCAGACCCTAGACCCAGGGACTCGTAGATCCAAGACGAAGAATTTGACCTAACGGCCCAATCCACGTCTCTTCAAGGAATCCAGCGCCACGCTCTGCGCGCTCTGTGGTTTTTGGCATCGACAATGCGAGAAATTGTGCGAGCCTCCCCTGTCATTCAACTTCCCCGCAATCTTTCCATGATCAGCAACCCGTTTCGTAGAGTGGCTGCAGCCGTTGCCGTCGCTGCGGCATCCTGTGCCGCCTGTGCCCAGCAGGCCGACTTCAATGAAGTCGGCAAACAAATGGCCATCTCCCTACAAAACAATCATTTTTTGCGGGTCCCCTTTGACAAGCAGCTGAGTCAACGATTTCTCGACAAGTTTTTGCGTGATTTGGATTACCAGCGGCTTTACTTCACCCAGCAGGATGTGGATGGTTTCCGAGCGAAATACGGCGACACCCTTCACACCATGCTGTTAGAGAAAAAGTGCATGGTGCCGGCCACTGAGATCTACAATACCTTTGTGAAACGCGTGGAGGCGAGGGTGGCGCTGACTGATAAGTTGCTGAAGGAGCCTGTTTTTGATTTCTCGGCGGAGGAATCGGTTGCACGAAGCCGCAAGGAAGCGGCGTGGCCCAAAAATGAGAAACAAGCCGCGGACCTCTGGCGCTTGCAGGTAAAGGAGGCGGTCCTGAGTGAGATTCTCCGTCACGAACTTTTAGCTAAACTTGCTAAGGAGCAAGGCAAACCCGATCCGAGCAAGGGCGATCACGACCCGAAGGCGAAAATCGCGCTGCGTTACAAGCGCTTTCTCAACAGCGTGAAGGACGTCGATGCTGAGGACATCGCGAACTATTTTCTAGGGGCTGTGGCCACCACTTACGATCCGCATACGGATTACATGAGTTTCCGAGGGATGGCGCGCTTCAAGGATGGGATGAAGAACGAGCTTGTCGGCATAGGTGCGCTGTTGCAGGCCGAGGAAGATGGGGCCACCAAGATTATGGGCATTGTTGTTGGCGGGCCCGCCGATCGGAAGGGCAACCTCAAACTCAACGACCGCGTGGTCGCGGTGGACTCACTCAACACCGGCAAGCCCGAGGACATGACCGACGTGATGTTCATGAAAATCGACAAGGTGGTGGATCTCATCCGTGGCAAGGTTGGTTCTGCGGTTGCCTTGAAGGTGGAACCTGCCGGAGCCCCTCCCGGCGAAACCAAGATTTATGTGATCGAGCGCGACAAGGTAGAACTCAAGGATGAGCAGGCGTCCGCCCAAGTGATCGATTTCAAGCCAGATAAGGGGTTGCGTCGACGTCTCGGCGTGATCACCCTGCCATCGTTTTACGCCGATTTTGATGAGGGTAAGGTGCGCTGTTCGGTGGATGTCGAACGCATTCTGCAGCGCTTGGTCGAGGAGAAAATCGACGGCCTGATTTTGGACCTGCGCAACAATGGAGGCGGCTCGCTGGATGAAGTTCGCCGTATGACCGGATTTTTCATCGAGCGTGGGCCCGTTGTCCAGGTCAAAGGCAACCGCGGTAAGATAGATGTCAAGGAGTCGGAAAACCGCAAACCGATCTACGAAGGGCCGATGGTCATCATGACGGATAAGAGCAGTGCATCGGCCAGTGAGATATTGGCGGGAGCTCTTCAGGATTTCAATCGCGTCATTGTGGTGGGCGAGTCGTCCACTTTTGGCAAAGGCACTGTCCAGCAGCCGATGCCCATCGCGGAAATGATGCCGTTTTTTGCCGCCCGTGATCACGCCGGTTATCTAAAACTGACGATTCAGAAATTTTACAGGCCCTCGGGATCTTCAACGCAAATGGATGGAGTGGTGCCGCAAGTGGTGTTGCCGAGTATGATGGATGGATTGGAAATCGGAGAATCTTTCTTGGACAATGCGATGCCGCATGATGCCATTCAGCCGGCATTGGGATTCAAGCCGCTGGATGAAAGCGCCTTGTTTATTCCCCGCCTCAAGCCACTGAGCCAGGAGCGGGTCAATACTTCCAAGGACTTTGCTTATATCATTGAGGATGTGATGAAGACTAAATTGCGCGTCAAGGAGAACAAGATATCGCTGAACAAGGCCACCCGCGAACGGGAACTCGCAGAGGCAGAGGCGCTGCGGCGCGATCGCAACAGCGAACGCCGCGAGCGCTTCGCTAAAGTGGCTGCGGCAGACAAGCAAACATTCCGTTTTCACAAACTCACCTTGGATGATTTGGACAAAGGAGCCGACATGCATGAGTTCGATCCGGCCGCAGAGAATGTGGATTATATGCGCCGCGCCAAGGATGAAGCGGCCGACCTTGATGATTCACCCAAATGGCCCTCGGCGCTCGATCCAGTGAAACGCGAGTCTCTCATGCTGCTCAAGGGACTGGCTGATCTGACGGAAGACTCACGACTGGCAGGAACGCCTAAGAAAACCTCTGCGGGGAACTGATGCCAACGGTGGCTGACAATCTCGTGGCGGTGCGCAAACGGATCTCTGCAGCGTGTTCACGGGTGGGCCGTTGCACAGACAGCGTGGAATTAATTGCCGTTTCCAAGACGATTTCCGCCGAACTCATCCGTGAAGCTTATACGGCGGGACAGACGCGGTTTGGAGAAAGCCGTCAGCAGGAGGCATCGGTGAAAATCGCCGAGTTGCCGGCGGCCTTGAGTTGGCATTTCATTGGCCGTGTTCAGCGCAACAAAGTCCGCAAGCTGCTGCCGGTGTTTGATGTCATTCATGCCATTGATTCGTTGCGCCTCGCCACCTATACGGCTGAACTTGCAGCCGAACTCGGGCTCTTTCCCAAGGTCTTTCTTCAAGTCAACGTCGCCGGTGAGGCCGCCAAAGGCGGCTTTGAACCGGCCAGCTTGCGCTCCGAAATGGAAGAACTGTTAGATCTGCCGAGGATTGAGATTCTTGGTTTCATGACTCTTCCGCCAGCCACCGCTGATGCCGGAGATGCCCGTCCTTGGTTTGCTAGAATGCGGGAATTGCGTGATTCCCTGGAACGGGAGTTTGGCGTGTGTCTGCCGTCCCTGAGCATGGGCATGAGTGGCGACTATGAAGTGGCCATCGAGGAAGGTGCCACTCATGTGCGCGTCGGATCGGCCATTTTCGGGAGCAGGGCCTATCATGTAGAAGGGGAACTCGGGTAGGCACAAGAACAGATTTTACCTATAACTGATAACCTATTACCAGCGGAGAGCGCCCCTCATCATGCCTCAAACCCTCAGTCACGCCGCCGTTATCGGCAATGAACTCGCGCTATCGTTCTCTGATGGCGCCGAACTTTACCTCGAACTGCCGCTGCTGCGCCGCGCCTGTCCTTGCGCCGCCTGCCAAGGGGAACCCGACGCCCTCGGTCGCGTCGTTCGCCCCCATGTCGAGCTCGGCCCCAAGGCATTCGACCTGGTGAAATTTGAGGGAGTCGGCGGTTATGGGGTGCAATTGCATTGGGCGGACGGCCATGCGTATGGCATTTACTCATACCCATATCTGTTTCGCTTGGCCGGCCTGTAGAGTTGCGTCAAAGGCTGAAGGGATGATGGTATGAGGAAATCCGTTGCCTGTGGCGCTTGGGCAAGGCATGCTGGGGGCCTGCCATGCCGCGCCCTCCGAAAAAATTTGTGTCCACGCCCTTCGCCTATCACGAGGAGATTGAGCTGAGGATAGATGCTCTAACAAACCTCGGAGCTGGGGTGGGTCGGGTTGACGGGTGGGTGGTGTTTGTGCCGTTCACGTTGCCGGGGGAAAGGGTGCGGGCACGGGTGTTCCGCAATGACAAGAATTGCTCCAATGCGGATCTGATCGAGGTAATGGAGGCCTCGCCGGAGCGGGTGGTGCCGCGCTGCGAGCTGTTTGGCGAATGTGGCGGTTGCCAATACCAGCATTTGGATTACGCCAGCCAGTTGGTGTGGAAAGCGCGGCAGGTGGGGGAATTGATGCAGCACATGGCGGGAATCACGTTTCCGGTGAACCCGTGTCTGTCGTCGGAGCAAATTTGGAATTACCGTTCGAAGATTACGCCACATTTTGAAAAGGCGAGGGACGGAGATCTTGGGCCGATCGGGTTTCTGGCGTTTGGGAGGCGTTCGCAACTCATCGACGTGCCGCAATGCCCGATTGCCATGGACGCGATCAACGCAGCGTTGCCGGACATCCGCGCTGGCCTCCATGCCCGAGCAACGAGCTTCAAACGCGGTGCTACCATTCTGCTTCGGGCCGCCGGAAACCGCGTGGAAACCGATGCCAACGCCACCGTGTGCGAACACGTCGGGGGGCTGGTCATGCAATTTCTTGCCGGGGATTTCTTTCAAAATAATCCATTCATCCTGCCTGCTTTCACCCGCCACGTCGCTGCTCAGGCGGCGGCGGGCGCTGCGCGTTACTTGGTTGATGCCTATTGTGGGTCGGGCCTTTTCGCGCTGAGCTTGGCGGGGCATTTCGAAGAAGTTGCGGGGGTGGAAGTGTCCGAAACCTCGTGCGAGTGGGCCCGCAAGAACGCCAAGGCCAATGGCATCACCAACGCGCGTTTTCTAACGGCCTCGGCGGAGGCGGTTTTTGATGAGATCCGTTTTCCTGGGCTGCAAACGGCGGTGGTGATTGATCCGCCGCGCAAGGGGTGCACGCCGGAGTTTCTCGATCAATTGATTCACTTCGGGCCGGCCCGCATCGTGTATGTCTCATGCGATCCGGCCACCCAGATACGCGATCTCAAGCAACTCAGCGCTGCTGGCTATGCCCTCAGCGACGTCCAGCCCTTTGATTTATTTCCGCACACCCGCCACCTGGAAAGCGTGATGACGCTGGTGCGGACCGGGGGATCGGCGACGTTGGAGGCCTGACCTACCAATGCGGCGGGCTCATCACGTCGCGGATGGCATCTTGCTCGCCCACGCTGGTTTGGAACTGAGTGAATTGAGCCGGGGTGAGGATATCTTTGAGGAGGGTGAGGCGGGCATCGGTCTGGCGCTGCTGGCTGGCGATGAGTTTGGCATGAAGGGCTGAGGGGTCTTCGGGTGGCTGGCCGTCGGCGAGCTGCCGCAGGGTTTGGATGGATTGGGCGGAGGGTGCCAGAGGGCCAAGCGGCAGTACCGACGAATCGAGGATGAGGGCCAGTGGGGCGGGCTCCGCTGCAAGCTCGGCGGCTCCGGTCTTGCGCAACGCTTCGAGGACCTTGGCGCGCTGGGCAGTAGATAGATCGGTCACCTCACTCAAATTGGCTAACTCGCGTTGGGCGGTGGTTTCGACGCGGTTGTCGCGCTCACGCTGGCGGAGCTCGGCGAAGGCGGCACTTTGCTCCGGCGTAAGCAACTTGGCCAAGCCTTGTTCGAGGGCCGCGGCCCGCGCTGCAAATTGGTCGAGGACCTCGCCGGCCCCGACAGGGCGGGCGGCTTGGCCGGTGCTGGCGGGTTTCAGGCTCCCGTCAATGAGTTGAGTGAGGTCCTCCTGCTGGGCTGCTGACAGGCCAAGCGCCTCTGCGAAACGGAGCATCTTGGCGGAGTTCCTGGCGGTACCGGCTTTTTCACGGAATTCTGCATCGGGCTTGCCGGCTGCTCCCGGCCTCAGCGCTGGGCCGGGTGGGGGTTGCACGGGGGGCTCCAGGGCCGGTTTAGCCGGAGCCTTGGGAGTCTGGCTGGTGGCGAGCGGTCGCTGGGTGATGACGGGTTCAGACTGGGGTTTGACCAGCCAGCCCAGGCAGAATCCGACCACGGTAGCGACAAGGGGAAGCACAACGGAATATTTCATGGAAGGTGACAGCGAAGCGCCGCACGGAGCGGTTTTGGCGTGTAAAAACCTCACGCATTGCGGATTTCCGCAATGGCTTGAGCCATGTCGGGGGCACCGTAAGTGGCCGAGCCAGCGACTAGCACATTTGCACCGGCCGCCACACAGCGAGCGGCGGTTGAGGCGTCGATACCGCCATCCACCTCGATGTGGTAGCTCAGGCTGCGGGCGGAACGGATGGCTGCTGCTGCCTGGATTTTCGCTAATACATCCGCCATGAACGCTTGGCCGCCGAAGCCCGGAACCACAGTCATGCACAGCAAGAGGTCGATTTGGTCGAGAAATGGAAGGGCTGCTTCCAGTGGGGTGGCGGGATTGAGAGCCAGTCCGGCCCGGAGTCCGGCTTGGCGGATGCGCCCCAGGGTTTGGGCGACGTCGTGGCTGGCTTCCAGGTGAACGGTGATCAGGTCGGCACCGGCTTCAACGAAGCGCGGCAAGTAGTGGTCCGGCCGCGAAATCATCAAATGCACATCCAAAAACATCGTGGTGCTTTGACGCAAGCATCGGATAAGCGGCGGCCCGAATGTCATGTTATCCACAAAGTGCCCGTCCATTACATCCAAGTGGATCCAGTCCGCCCCAGCACGCTCCGCCCGCGCAATCTCCTCCGCAATTCTGGAAAGATCCGCTGCTATCAGGGACGGGGCAATCAGGCGGTCTTCGCAGTTGGGGGGCATCTCGCCGCTGATTCGAGCTTCGAATCAGCCCGCTGACGATAAAATTTTTCCGGTGGGTGGCTGCCGCCGCTTGGCATGGGCCAGCGGAGCGGATATGCCTCGGGCGTGGATCCGCAACCATTGATCATCGATTTGCAAAGTGACGCGTATTTTATGGGCTTGGCGTTGCGTGAGGCGCGCAAGGCGTACGCCGCCACGGAGGTGCCGGTGGGTGCGGTGGTGGTGCACGACGGCCGGGTGATTGCGCGGGCATGGAACCAAGTGGAAACCCTGCAGGACGCCACCGCCCATGCCGAAATGCTCGCCTTGACCGCCGCCCAGCAGGTACTGGGGAATTGGCGTTTGGAAAAATGCACGCTCTACGTCACCAAGGAACCGTGCCCAATGTGCGCCGGCGCCATCGTGCATTGTCGCCCGGAACGGGTGGTGTACGGCTGCCCTGACCCGAAAGCCGGTGCGGCGGGAAGTTGGATCAATTTGTTGGACTCGAATCCGCCTTTGAATCACCGCTGTGAGGTGAGCGCCGGGGTGCTGGGCGAGGAATGTCTGGCGTTGTTGCAAGGGTTTTTTCGCGAGGCGAGGCTCACCCGCAGCAAGTCAAGGGCTGAGGCGGATGCCTCCCAAGGTGGGGACGTGGACCCGTTCTAACGGATCAAGCCCGATGCTGGCAGCAGCTCGGCCCGGCGGCGAGCCAAGGCGGTGTCGTGCTTCGCTTGCCACACGCAGTTCATGCATGTGCTACTCAGGGCAGCGGCAGTTTGCGGCCTGCAGCATCCACTCTGACAAAGCTGACGGCGGTGGAAAAGATCGGGTCGGGGCGCGTCTGGCGATCCCACACCGTCACGGCATAGGTGACGCTGGAGACCCCTTCGCGGGTGCGTTCACAGTCAATTGTTAGAATGGTGCCGTCGCGCACGCTGTGATGGAATTCGACGGTGGCCATGGCCACAGTGACGAATTGGCACTGCGGGTAGTCGAGGCTGGCAGCGATCCAAGAGGCTTCATCGACCCAAGCGAGCAGGCGTCCGCCAAACAGAAAGCCGTAATGGTTGAGGTCGCCGGGAAGGACGAGGCGGTGGGTTTGCATGGCACTTGTTACCAGCGGCGGCGTTTTACCTCGCGATGGATCAAGGCGTCCAGCGACCAGCCACCGGCCCCGCTGAGCAAGAGCACCAGCCCGGGAAAAAGATAGAGCAGAGCCAGTTCCTTGCCGCTAGGGGGCAGAGTGAACAAGTCAGCAGCCGCGTTGACCTCGAAAGCCGCCACCACCATGGTAAAACACAGCAAGAAGGCGGCCGGGCGGGTCATCAAGCCGAGCACCAACAAACCGGCTGCCAGCACCTCGGCGCATAGTGTGGCCACCAGGCTGAGTTGTGGCGACATGAAATAGAAGGGGAAAAAATCCGGCACATGCCACTCGCCCTTGAGTTTGGCGAAGTTGTGGAGTTTGGGCAGACCGTGGCCCAGCAGCATCATCAGGCCGCTGGCCACCCGCAGCAACGCCAAGCCGATGGAAGCCTCCGTCTCTCGGGTGCCACAGTCAAACAGGAAGCGCTTCAGGGGGGAGTCGGTGGTTTTCACTTGGGGGCAATGGTAATTCGTTTGAGGCGGTCATCGCCGTCCGGGGAAAGCGATATCACGTCTGGGTTGGCGACGAGCGTGTTGTGCACCAAGCGCCGGTAATAGGCGTTGAGCGGGCGCATCTGATAGGGTTTACCAGTGGTTTTCACTCGTTCGGCGATGCTAGAGACTTCGGCATGGAGCTGGTCTTCCTGGATGGAGCGAAAATGTTCGCAATCCACCTTGATGCGCTCAGCTTTGGGAAAATGCCGGCGCAAAATCCGGTTGACGAGGTATTGCAGGTCATCGAGGCGCTCGCCGTCGCTGCCGATCAGCGCGGTGCTTTCTCCGGTGTGAATTTGCAGGCAGGGGCCATCCGCCGTTTGCTGGGCCTCGATGGTCGTGGTGAACCCGAGATGACCGAGCATCGTATCAAGAATCTTATGGGCCGCTTCCACCGCTGTCATGCGGCTGATGATAACCCGATCCAGCCACTGGTCAATCCCTCCGTGATCCCGCATGGCTGCAGCGGAAATATTTCCAGCCGAGGCTGGCCAAGCGGCCCAATACCTGTCAAATTCCCGATCCAATCATGGCTGCCAGCACCGTTACCACCGCACCCTTTGGGAATTTGCCCGATGGACGTCAAGTCCGCATTTTTACCCTCACTAACAAAAATGGTTTAACGGCCCGCATCATCGAGTACGGGGCGATTTTGGTGGCGATGGAGACACCCGACCGCGATGGCATCTTGGCTGATCTGACCCATGGGTTTGACACGCTGGCGGGATGGCTGGCCAACGGTCCATATTTTGGCGCGAGTATCGGGCGCTTTGGCAACCGGATCAAGGATGGGAAATTTTCCCTTGATGGCAAAGAATATGCCCTGGCAACTAACAATGCTCCCGGTGGTATTCCGTGCCACTTGCATGGCGGCAACGTCGGTTTCGACAAGGTGCTGTGGGCGGGAGACGTCAAGGACGAGCGCTCCGTCGAGTTGCTTTACCTGTCGAAGGACGGTGAGGAGGGCTATCCTGGCAACCTTCGGGCCAAGATCATCTACACGCTCACGGATCAGGATGAATTGATCTGGGAGGCTGAGGCCGTCAGTGACGCGGCCACGCCCGTGAATCTAGTGCATCACACGTATTGGAATCTTTCCGGTGACCCCGCCACTTCCATTCTTGATCACCAGCTCACGCTTGATGCCGCGCAGTATCTGCCTACTGATCCGGGTCTCATCCCCACCGGCGAGATTGCGGCGGTGGCCGGCACGCCGATGGATTTCACCACTCCGCATGCCATTGGCGAGCGCATCGAAGCGGACTTTGAGGCGCTCAAATATGGAGCCGGCTACGACCATTGCTGGGTTCTTCCCGATGCTGGTGGGATCCGCTTGGCGGCCCGCGTTACCGATCCAAAATCCGGGCGGGTGTTGGAAATTCTCACCGATCAACCGGCCATCCAGTTTTACGCGGCCAATTTCCTTGACGGTGTCACTGCGGGGAAACTAGGCATCGCCTACGCCCGCCGCACCGCCCTGTGCCTGGAGACCGAGGGTTTTCCAGATGCCCCCAACCAACCCGCATTTCCTTCTGCAGTGCTTCGCCCCGGCCAAACCTATCGGCATACCCTGATTCATCGGTTTGTGCTGGAATGAGGCACGCGTTCTGCCGCCGCTCCAGCTATAGGCACAAAAAAGCGACCCCGCTGGTGGCGGGGTCGCAATGAGAGGGATGATCCGGGCTGAGGCCGATTGAGTTTACAGGCCCTTTTTGGAGAGGCGGGTGCCTGGAGTGGCACCTTGACGAGCCTTGAACTTCGGGTTGGACTTGCAAATGACGTAAACGGTGCCCTTGCGTTTGACAACTTGGCAATCGGCATGGCGGCGCTTGGCCGAGGCCAAAGAGGAAAGGACTTTCATGGGACGAAATGATTGAAGAGGATTGAAACGGCAAGGCCGACTGGCGACCGGGGCGCAAAGGCTAGCCGCCTGCGCCCGCTTGTAAAGCCGTTTTTTTCGGATTTTTTCGGATTACTTCAGCTTGATGGTAATTTCTTTTTTGGATTCCATTTTGACGCCTTTGAAGTCCTTGAGCGCTTCCATGGCCTTGGCCGGGTCCTTTTGGTCCATCCCCTGCAGCTTGGCGAAGGCTCCCGGGTTGTCCATGACCTTGCCCATGTCCATCTCCGCCAGCGTGACCGTGTTGCCATCGACGTGAGTGGCAGTGGTGGAGGCAATTCCCGGCTCGATGACCACTTTGAGGCTGATTTTCATGTCGCCGACCATCTGGCGCATCATTGGCTCCATTTGCTCGTCGCCCAGATCGATGCCGCCGGCGCCACCG
>CAIQXC010000534.1 GCA_903875675.1 Akkermansiaceae bacterium | reverse complement strand
GTTTCGGCCTGCATCCACACTGCGAAGAAAACCTTGTGTCCGGCATGGTGAGCGACTGGTTTACGATGCGTCCCGGAAGCCCGTTGCAGTATCTGGACCGCCTCTGTTTGGTGAACGATCAGGTCTTTCCTGGGATGAACCGGCTGGAAGGCTTCACCGAGTGGAAAAATAATTTCGCGATACTTTTCTCTCAACCCTTCATTGTGGGCAGAAATGCTTCGGAGGCCGAAATTGGGGCTTTCTTCCGAGAGGCCGGTTTTTTGCGCATCTGCCACGGCACATGGTTTCGGCAGGAAGAGCCGTTGGCCGTTTTCGACGCCGGAATGACAAAGTAGAGCTATAGAGTGGGAGCAACGCTCGAAAACCTGGGACCAAGAACCGGTGACGCCATGGCGGAATTTTAGCGAAATCAAGGCCACCCGCAGAGCGCGGCGGCGAAAGCATGGGGATACATTTTGCAAAGCAGGTTGTGAGCCCGGAGTCGCTCGGCGCAGGTCAGAAGGTCCCCGCGCGGTTGGATGGCCAGCCTAGCGAAGATCGCTGTTTCTGGGTAATAAACTGCCGCACAATGCGACAGCGGAACAGGTCGCTGCCCTGACCCCAGGCGTAGCCGAGCCACGACTTGCCACGCTGGCTGATTCTGCGATACTCTACCGTCGGTTTGAAGCGAGTGCAGACTCTGGAGCGTTTTCGCCCATCTGGGCGGGTCTGAATCTGTCATACAATCTGCTGATTACAAATGAGTTATCTGGATTCATGCTTAAATCACCGGAAATGGTATCCGCACCCTTGTGGCTACTACGGCGATCCGAAGCGCAGTTGCCGCTGCTCGCCCCGCCAGATCGAGAACTATCGGCAGCGGATTTCGGGTCCATTGTTAGACAGGGTAGGCATTCACTGTGAGGTGCCGCTGGTGGACTTCCGTGAACTCTCATCCAACACTGCTGGCGGCGAAAAATCCGAAACCATCCGGGAACAGGTCGTGCAGGCGCAGCGGATCCAGCAGGAACGATTCCGCAAGGCAGCGGGCGCGACCAACGCCTCGATGAGCCCGCGCCAGATGAAGGTGCATCGCCAGATCAACGCGGAAAGCAGCAGTTAGCGCCTCGACCTCAGCGAGTCTTTCAGCCGGTCCACCACCTCCATCAGGTCGAGAATCAGCTTGATGCCGGATAGATTGGCCTCGCAATTCTGCCTGAGATGCTCGATACGGCGGAGGGTGCGGACGGCTTGGTCACATTCAGGGATTCGAGCTGGTACATGTCAGTTGTCCTCGCGTATCAGCCGCATTTCGTCAACCAACCAAAAGACGTCCAGGTTTTTTTTGGGATACGCTCTCCACGCTGATTGGACCGGTGACTACGTTGCCAAGCCAATGTCGGACTGCACCGGAGAAGAGATTCTTCGGGAACTTTTCGGCCATCTCAATTTCGACTATGACGAGACTTTTGGCAATGCAAACAATATACCATGCCGAATGCCCTACATCACCAGCATGTTCATGCCCCGGTCACCTACGGATCGACCGGTGCCGGTGCCGGAATGCTCGAAGAACTTGGCATTTGTTAGTCAGTTCGTTGAAATCCCGGAGGAAGTCGTCTTCACGGTTGAATTCTCCGTTCGCGTCGCTCAAATCGCGGTTTATCAACTGCTCGACATCGAACAGGAGATTCCACCAATCAATCATTACGACAAATCAATCAAGGTGAAATTTGACGCTGTGATTAAGGCGTTTGCCTAAGCCGAAACAGGTTTGTAATGGGATATTAAAGCTCTTCCATGGCCTTCTTCAATGCGGAAGCCGATATGGTGAGCGCAGAAAGCTCATGTTCCGGGAGGTGACATTCGATGATCTGAACCACACCGCTCTCTGAGACGATTGCCGGGACGCTGAGGCACACGTCGTGTAGGCCAAACTCTCCGTCGAGCATGGTGGAGACGGTCAGCACGCTTCGCTCTCCGCGCAGGATGGCTCCTGTAATTCGAACAAGTGCGAGGCCGATGGCGAAGTTGGTGGCACCCTTGTACTCAATAATGTGGTAAGCTGAATCTCTCACCTCCAGCTCTATTTGACGTCGCTCGGTTGTCCAGTCGGTGCAGCAGCCGCATGCAGGGCAGTACTCGTCAATTGGCATGCCCGCGATATGAGTCATGGACCAGGCCGCGAACTCGCTGTCGCCATGTTCGCCGAGGATATAGGCATGCACGCTGTGTATATCGACTTCACATTTCCTGCTGAGAAGATGTCTGAAACGAGCACTGTCGAGAACGGTGCCCGATCCTATCACCCTCCCCCTGTCGTGCCCGGCACGCTTCGCGGCAACATGAGTCAGAATGTCAACGGGATTGCTCACGACGAGTATCACTCCGGTGCCCTTCTGGCCGAGAATGTCATCGACTATGCTGCGAACGACGGCTGCGTTCTTCTGTAAAAGTTGGAGCCGGGTCTCGCCCGGGCGCTGCGCCAAACCTGCGGCGATCACGATAACTTGCGCGTCGGCATAGTCGCATGGCTTACCCACGCGAATGGACACGCTTGGGAAGAATGCCTGTCCGTGGGCCAAGTCGAGAACCTGCCCTTGCGCCAGACTGTCATTTTTGTCGATGACAGCAACCTCTTCAGCCAGGCCGCTTTGGGCTAGGGCGTAGCAGAATGTCGATCCGACTGCGCCTGCTCCAACGATGACCACCTTACGCCGCTTCATCAATGAGTTGTTGCCCGTTATCTTCATCTTTGACCTCCGGTTTCCGACTCGAATCAACCTGACATGGGCACCCGCAAACCGCCGCCGCTGCCACAAATATGGATCAGGAAAGGGTGGCCAGCGCATTCTTGGTGAACCCTTGGAGCTCTGAGGAACGACCCTCGCGGATTTTCCGGGGCCATTGCGCGTCGGCCAGCAGCGGACGACCGACTGCCACCAAATCGAAGTCTCCGCGATCAAAACGCCGGAGGAGTTCATCCAACGAACGGGGTGTAGAGGATTCCCCCTTGAAGGCATCAAGAAAATCCCCGGAAAGGCCGACGGATCCCACCGTAATGGTCGGCTTGCCGGCCATTTTCTTGACCCATCCGGCAAAGTTCAAATCCGAACCGGCGAACTCGGGATCCCAGAACCGACGCTGTGAGCAATGGAAAATATCGACGCCCGCATCCGCCAAGGGCAGCAGCCACGCCTCCATTTCCTGAGGCGTGGTCACCAATCTGGCGGTATAGTCCTGAAGCTTCCATTGCGAGATCCGCAGTATGATCGCGAAGTCCTGGCCCACGGCCTTGCGGACGGCGAGGATCAACTCTTTCGCAAACCGGCTTCTCTCTATCAAACATTTGCCGCCGTACCCGTCTGTGCGCTGATTGGTCGGATGCCAGAAATACTGGTCTATCAGATAGCCGTGGGCACCATGAAGCTCGACTGCGTTGAAGCCGAGCGCCTTGGCATCCCAAGCCGCCTGTGCGAAGGCCCGGATCGTTTCCGCTATATCGGCTTCCGACATGGCAACGCCGCCGGTTTTTCCGGGTTCGACCAAGCCTGACGGCCCTTCAAACGGACCGGGTGGCAGCCAACCAGAAGCATGCGGGACGACCACACCCATGTGCCAGAGTTGCGGAGCCATGACACCGTCAGCGGCATGCACCCTGTCAATCACCCCCTTCCACCCGAGGAGTGGCTTCTCACCATAAAACCGGGGAATATTCGGATCACTGGAAGAGGCGGGACGGTTGACCACGGTGCCCTCTGATAGTATCAGTCCGATTTCGCCTTGGGCACGGCGAGCATAGTAGTCCGCCACATCCGACGTGGGGACTCCACCGGGTGAAAACGAGCGTGTCATGGGAGCCATGACAATTCGGTTCTTTAGTTCCAGAGACTTCAGGTGGAATGGTTGAAAGAGCGGATGGGAATCCATGGTTTTGGCGGGTTGGATATTATTCCGGATTGCTGTCGTTTCGGCCCTACCGGAGGTCTTCTTTCGTGGTTTTCCGGGCCGATTGGAGCATTTGGTCATGCTCAGCTTCTGCCACGCCCTGTTCTACAAGTTGCGCACCCTCGCTTCGCCCCTCGTCATCTTCATCTTCGGGCAGGGAAACCGGCACCTGGAATCCTGTCGAGCCAGGCACAGGATCCCAGCGCTCCTCCTCGGGCAATGATTCCTGACTCGTCTGCCGTGGGTCCATCTCCTGTCCGCCCGTCAACTCCCGTTTGGCCTCGTCCCAGTCGGCGCTCGACATGCCTTGCGCGGAACGTCCGTTGATCACAGCCAGTTCCGCCGCACGCGCCCGCACCATCTCGGGACTCACTGTGCCAACGCCGATGAAATTCTCAGATATTATACCTTTGTTGAGAGGGTTGTTGTTCATATCAATGGCTAATTGGTTCCCATTCCGACACTCGTGTTCATCTCCAGACTTTCCCGGGTATTGATCCATCGGCATCTCATTTTATGAGTTTATCGCCGTCCACCGTTCGGGTGCGATGGGGTATTACCCTACTTGCGGATACTGGCCTCAGGTCGCCGGGCCTACTTTACAGGCATCTCCGTTAGTCCCCGTTTGGCCTCTTCCCAATCCGCTTTTGAGACTTCATGCGGTGGTCGCCCGTTCATGACGGCCAGAGCGACGGCACGATTGCACGCCATCCCACGGGTCACAATGCGGGTTTCATCGGAATTATCCGTTAGGCTCCCATCGTTGAGAGTGTGGGTTACGATGATGGTCAGGGTGTTCATTGGATTGAAAACGGGATTAGGGTTGAAGAAACGGCGTGTCACCTCAGGTCGCGGCCTGTGCATGGGCTTCCACGAACCACAGCCATTTGTCGATACCCCGAGACACCTCGGTGAACAGATCCGCAGTGTCGGCGTCATTGAGTTCCTCCGCCTCGCCGATGGTGGCGCGTGCTTGCTGCCCAAAGTTAGAGAGTGCAGTGGCCACCGCGTTGACGTGCGCCATTCCTTCCGCGAGCGTGAGTGGATATTCATCGAGCCGCGAACGGGCGGCCGCCACCCGCACCGTACCTTCGGCGGTGCCGCCAAGTTGCACGATGCGCTCCGCGATCATGTCCACATAACCTTCCACCGATTCCGCGACATGGTCGAAGAGTTCGTGCAGACCAATGAAACTCGGACCTTTGACGTTCCAATGCGCTTGTTTCAACTGCAATTGCAAATCAATGGCCGACGCCAGGCGAAGGTTGATCAGGGTAATCAGCTCAGCACGTTCGACAAGCGGCAGATCGTTACTCGTCCGGTACATGGTTGGGCTATCCGCGAATGTGTTTTTGTTTTTTTTCATCATTTGTTGTGTATCTATTGTTGGTTGTAGAATGAATCGTTGGGGTTGGCAGTGTCACATAACCCCATTAGCCGGTGAATCAGGCGGGGGCATCGGGCATGTGTCGTTCGGGTGAACGACGGGACTCTCCATGAGAACCCGGACTTCCACCCTTCAGAAGCTAGTGGTGTTTCACGGTGCAAAAGTATCAATTTGGCCGTCGGCCGCACTATGGGGTGTTACCCTACAATTTCCAGATTCTTACGGATGGCAACACGGAGCGCTTGAATATTGACAGAAGCAATTGAAAGGGTCGGATGACTGGGATGAAAACCCCATGGCGGAGGGGTCGGCACGAGGGATAATCTGGATGATGCCTCAACCAAAGGATGCAAGCAATCACCATGCAAACCAATGAATCGACTTACGGTTCATCCGATAAATCGGCATTGGACCAATGCAACTCCTATATCCGCTGGCAAACCCGGCCTAGCAAGCAGTCCTTATCCGCCGACGCTTCGCGACCGTCCGGGCCGACGGTCACGATTTCCTATCAGACCGGCGCGGGTGCCCACGAAATTGCCGGGCGGCTGGCAAAACATTTGCAGGCAGACGATTCGAAAGAGGATAACCGGTGGACGTTTTTGACCATCATTTGGTTGGAAAAGTGCTTGAGGAACATCATCTACCCCAATCATTGGCAAAGTATATGACGGAGGACCGCCGATCATACATACAAGATGTGATGGAAGGGGGTTCCTGAATGTGATTGGATTAATCACCTCCACCGGTGAGCCTTAGGCGATCACTTTAGAATTTGGCGGATGAGAAGGTATCCCGAGGGTGATGTGTTAGGCAAAACCGAACCTCGTTCCGCTTCCGCTTTATATAAATCAACAAGGATGAAGCGGGGGGAATCCCTCCCGCTTCACGCTTTGTAGTCAATTCCAGTCAACAACCAATTCATTATCTACTGACCAAATGCCAGGAGCATTCCAGGCAATGCTTCCTGCTTTGTCTTTTCGATACAATGAATTAACAGTGCCGGTCAACGTGGCCCGATGCCCCGTCACCTTCACGTGAATATCACTGTCACAGAAGGCCCAGTTGCGTTTGAGGGCGCTTTCGATGTCGGCCTTCTCAACAGCCTCCATGGATTCTGATTTGATCGTAATGTTGTTTGTCACACCGGTGACACCCATCAGGCCTTTAATCGCATCATGAGCTGCCTCTTTCTGAAAATGCCAAGAAAGTTCACCGGTTAACGTAACCCAACCGGATTCAACTTTCACCTTGACTTTTTCGTCGGCAACGTCCCAGCGCGCCTTCAGCGCAGCCACCACTTCGTCGGCGATTTCAGCGTTGGTTTTGCTGTAGGAACTTGGATACCTGACTTCGATCTTTTCGACCAGAGCAGTCACACCGGCAACATTCTTTGCCGCATTTTCCGCCTCGGTTTTCTTGCTGTAGTTGTCAACCACCCCGGTCAGTGAAACAACCCCATTCTTGGCCGTTACACCGATTTCCGCAGCATTCAACAACGGCTGCCATTTGATGGCATCCTGAACGTCCTCTTGTAATTGTGCGTTTGTTTTCATATTTTTTTCGTTTTGACGGTAATTCAGTCTCCGTCACTCGGGAACTCTAGTTGCCTGATCATGTGGCACCTATGGGGTGATACCCCACTTTTCCGCGTGGATTACAGGATGACATGGGGGCACACGGGAGTATTGACGGAGGAAATCATCCGAAAGGGACTGATGAGTGGGGTGAAGACCCCATGGCGGGCGCTCGGAATGCGGGATATGAAGGCGTGCATCCCAACTACAAGATGCACCTATCAAAATGAACGCAAACAACTCAGTCGTCACAATCTACAACTCCCATGCCAAAGCAATTCTCAGCGGCACACATGCCGAAACATTGGACCACCATCAGTAAACTCAACTCTCCCGATCCATGAAAACACTCGAAGGGAAACTGATCCAGTTCAACCACAGTCCCAAGGGCGACTATGAAGGTCTCCACCAGAAACTGCAGCAGCACCTCGCGGGCAGCGGCCCCGATGGCGAGACGGATGCCAATCTCGCGGGTACGCTCGGTCACGGAGACGAGCATGATATTCATGATCCCGATTCCTCCAACGAGCAGTGACACGCCAGCGACGGCGGCGAGGAGCATCGTCATGAGCTGGGTGGTTGACCCTAGCGTTTCAGTGATCTGGCGCGTGTCGAAGATGTTGAAGTTGTTGTCCTGATTGCTCTGCAGATTGCGTCGTTGGCGCATAAGCGTGGTGATCTCGGCGATGAGCGCTGTGCTATCAGTGCCGTCGTGCGCGGAGATGGATATCTGGCTGATGTCATGAGACGATGTCTTGCCAATCATGCGTCGTTGCAGGGTGGAGAGTGGGACGATGATTGTGTCGTCCTGATCGCCCATCCCGGCCTGGCCTTTGGTAGCAAGGAGGCCGATGACCTCGCACGAAGCGCGGCCGATGTCAGCCTCGGCAATCGCTACCTCCAGTTTCATTCTCTCAAGCTTCTCCGCGATGACAAACAACTGCGGTGCGGTAAAACTCGCTGCGACGGTTTGGCCGGGTTCGATGGTTCGTGTGAGCACCACACCGTCGATTGGGGATTTGATGATGGTTTTGGTGAGGTCGTTTTCGTTGACCAGGACCTGAGCCTGAGCGACCTGAGCCTCGGCACTTTGCAAATCGGCACGGGCGCGATCTGTTGCGGCAAAGGCGGTGTCGATGTCCTATTTTGCAGGCACTTTTCCGCCACTGATGCGCTGGAGCTCCTGTTGGCGGGCGAGCCCGGCCTGGGTTTCCTTCACCGTGGCTTGGGATTGGGCGACCAAGGCTTGAGCGGCTTTCACTGCGGCGCGGCTGATATGGCGACCAGGGCGTTCTCCACTTCCGACAGTGCTGCAAGCACCACGGCTTCATACGCAATTACCGACTGCTTTTCCAATTCGCCTTGGATCGCGATATTGTTGCGGATTCGTCCGGCATCAATAAGCGGAGCAGTCAGACTGCCCAGCAAGCTTGCCGCCGTTGTATCGGGAGAAAAGATTCGTCCGGCTTTCAATGCTTCGACGCCAAGTGTTCCGCTGAGCGACAGCGAGGGAAGCCGCTCCCGCTTCGCCGCAATTTTTCTGGCAAACGCTGCCTCCACCTGATGCTCCGCCGCTCTAACATCAGGCCGCTGGCGGAGTGCTTCCGCCGGAATTCCCACGGCGGTTTTCATCGGTGCCATCGGCACGTTCCGCGGCTTGGCCAGCAAGGAGTTGAGCGCTCCGGGTGTGCGCCCGGAAAGCAGCGTGAGTTGATTGCGCGTTTGAGCGATGACCAATTGTAACTCCGGTATGGCAGCATGGGCCTGTTCGGAAACGCTGATGGACTGCTGCGTATCGAGACCGCTGCCGGTGCCTGACTGCTCGCGCCATCGAGTTAGCTGAACGGTTTCGCTGCGCGTTCCGAGGCTGTTCCGAACCACCACCAACTCAGCTTCCGCCGATCGCAAAGTCACATAGGCCGATGCCACTTCCGCAGCGAGCGACACTTGAGCTCCGTAGAAATTCTCCTCGTTCTGCGCCAAATCCTCCCCAGCAGCCTTCAGCGTCTGACTTTGCCGAACAAACAAATCCACCTGCCAACTCGCATCCAGCGAAGCACGGTAGGATTCGCTGGTAATCGTGACATGCGTCGTCCGGTTGCTCGATCTTGCGCCGCTGCCGGAGGTGTTTGCCGTGAGTTGCGGGAAGAGCGCCGATTTTTCAACACCACGCCGTGCGCGATATTCCGCGATTCTAGACAATGCTGTGCGCATATCCGATCACTCTATTAACCGTATTCACAATGAAAGTTAGAGCACCGCCATGTTCCGGTGTATTCATCATGGTTCCCTTGTAGGGGATAAATACTACGGTCCGGCGCGTCGCCTTGCCATGGGGTCAAACCCTACCAGCAACACCACAGGCACGGGAGAGGCTGAAGCCATGACACGGGATTTTTGCAATCTGAACAGTAGTAAAATACCCCATTGTAAGAACTATGGGTTCCAGTGATCGTAACGGCGCATGGAAAGCAGACGCATCGTCTGTGCTTTTATCTTCTTGGATCCAGAAGATCCCCGGAAGCCAAGGCATCATGTGTAAATAGGACAAAACAATTGAAAGAAATATCATGAACACGCTACTCAGCAAGGAAAAGAAAAGTGATACGAACATCAAAAGTGACGTACTCTCCGAACTCAAATACGAACCAAGCGTGAAGACCACCGACATCGGTGTCTTGGTGAAAGACGGGGCCGTTACCCTTACGGGATACACGACAACTTACGGCGAGAAACTGGATGCGGTTCGTGCTACGAAACGTGTCTCGGGCGTGAGAGCCGTAGCGGAT
>CAIQXC010000533.1 GCA_903875675.1 Akkermansiaceae bacterium | reverse complement strand
CGTGGGGATGGTCCGCGGTTAGCAGCAGCGATGAACCGGATGCGGATGTTTTCCCCACACGCGTGGGGATGGTCCGATGGAGGCACACGCCGCAGGCGAGGCCGAGCCGTTTTCCCCACACGCGTGGGGATGGTCCGAACGTCCTCCTCATCGCCGACGAACTTTCCGAGTTTTCCCCACACGCGTGGGGATGGTCCGCTCTCGGGGCAAATCCAACCGGACATCTGGAGGTTTTCCCCACACGCGTGGGGATGGTCCGCGGCTAGCGGCAGCCATGAACCGGATGCGGATGTTTTCCCCACACGCGTGGGGATGGTCCGGCCCATCGCCAAACCGCTCCCACAGCCTGATTGTTTTCCCCACACGCGTGGGGATGGTCCGGCGGGTAGCATCGGCGCGGGTATCCTGAAACCTGAACATCCCTGATGTCCGTGCCAGAACCAGCCGTGGACGAATATCACGGTCTTGTATTTTGGCAGGACGAGGTCGGGTTTTCCAGGGAGCATGCGGTTCCTGAAGCTGTTCACCGTGAACCGGTAGCCGAGACCGTGAAAGTTTGATCACGAGCCGAGTTGGCAGCAGGGGTTGGGGCAAATCATGTTGCATCCGGTTGTAATCGAGGCGGGACTGGCTACAAGAGGTGTGTGCGTGTTTCCATCATCGTCCCCGCTTTCAACGAAGAACGGCTTTTGGCCGACTCGCTGGTAGAGATCAAGAAGGCGTCCGCCGTCTTTGCCCTGCGTGGGTGGGCAGTGGAACTCATTGTCTGCGACAACAATTCGACGGACAACACAGCCGGGATAGCCCGAACCGCAGGAGCCACAGTGGTGTTTGAGCCGCTCAATCAGATTGCCCGAGCCCGCAATACCGGAGCGGCGGCAGCCACCGGCGACTGGCTGTTGTTTGTCGATGCCGATTCGCATCCGACCCGGGAGTTGTTCGGCGACGCGGCGGAACAGATTCTCTCCGGACGCGTGCTGGCAGGCGGTGCGACCATCCAGATGGATGCGACGACGTTTGCCGCGAGAGTTACCTTGGGCCTTTGGAATCTGGTCAGCCGCTGGCGGATGCTCATGGCGGGCTCGTTCATTTTTGTCGAGGCGGCGGCATTCCGCAGCGTCGGCGGATTCAGTCACGAATGGTTTGCCGGAGAGGAATTGGACCTGAGCCTACGGCTGAAGAAATTGGCTCGCAACACAGGCCGCCGCGTCGTGATCCTGCACCGCCATCCTATCTGGACTTCAGCACGAAAAATTCGTCTCTACACGCCATGGGAGCACATTCGGCTCATGGTGCGGGTCGTGACCAGCGGAGGCCGCTCCCTGCGCAACCGCGAGGACACCCACCTGTGGTACGACGGGCGAAGGTGATGCCGACCCCGAAGCGCGGGCCTGTGCCAACACCGTGGCTGCGGGGTATTCAGTCAGTTCAGCGACGGATCACGTCCTTGGTTCACCACGCACATCCCGAGTTTCAGGAGTTCGGCCTTGGCCATGGCCACTTCGTCGGCTCCGGGCACGTGCTTTGGCATCAGTCCGGTGAAGCGGCCAGTGGTGGAGGTGAAATTGAGCGCCGGGCTTTGGCCAAATTCCCGGAACACTCCCGAGGTGTCCCGCAGGATCGGCAGCAAGTCGGTGGAGGACCGAGTCTGGTCCTCCAGCATCAGCACGACCATCTCCTGGTGGTCCGGTGAATGCGACGGCGGAGTGTCCGTATCGAGCTGGATGCCGGGCACTGCCACTCTCACCCACGCTTCCGCCACCATCACGATGGCGCGGGCATTGTGGGCGATGGCCAGGAACCTGGCAACATCGGCGAAGCGGTCTTTCGCTGCCTCGTCCGGCATCCCGGATGGCATGCAGAAAATGAAGCCGTCCACAGTGTCGGCGATCACCGTCGGCGGGACACTGCCTGTGATTCGCATCATCTGCAGGGTGTCGTCCTGCGACTGATAGGCCAGTGCTTCTAAACGGGCGGTTTCAGCCGGATCGGTATTCAGATTCATGTTTTGTGGCGCGGCACAAATTTGACCCGATTACTGCGTGCCGATGCAGTAGAGGGTGCCGGGCGACATTGCCGGTGAATTACAACATGCCGGATTGAAATGTCTGCGTGTTCAGTTCGGGTGCGGTGTGTGTGGTCAGAGGATTGAGAGCCAACTGGCCTTGCGCCAACCGTTGCTGCCAGTCTCCAATCATCGCCAGGACAGCCACCAGATTGAGCCGCTCGTAGATGCCGGGATACTTTTCCAAGTTCGTCCGCGCCAGCTTGAACAGGGCGGCAGACGGACGCAGCCGGTCTTTTTGCAGATGCACGAATGCTCCCGCCAGCTGGATGAGACCCTTGTAGAAATTTCCGTTCGCGCCGTGACGGTTGGCCAACCAATAATCCTCGAGCACTTCGTGCGCCTCGTAAAACATCTGCCGGTTGAAACAGTCGAAAAAACCGAGGTAATGCGCATCCAGCTCCTGTCCCCGGAAGGATTCGATCATTGCGGCAATGCGGGTGCTCTTGTGGCTCATGCGGGTCGTCTGGCCGGGGTTTCGTGACAATGGAGTGGCGGCAGAACATTCATGAGAAACCCATACGCATTGTCACCTCTATTTGCAGGGTTGATACAATTTTGATGACTGTCGGGGGGGGGCACCAATGATGATGGAGGGGTCAATAAAGAACTCGTGCTGGACGGGATGGACGACAGATCATACCTCTACTTTGTCATTTCGTTGAAAATAATTCTTGCCAAGTGGAGCGGCACGGGTAAAATCGCCGCCATGAAGCCGCTGCCAGCCTCATAACGACCCCGATTTTCACCACCAACCAACCCCCTCCGATGCCTCACAATACATCGTCGGAGCTGTTAGCCGCCTTGTGTCTTACGTCAAGGAATTCACCCGGTTTTTCCACACTCGCAGTGATTCCAATGCTGATGAGGTGCGTGCCTATTTGAGCGGCCTCATGCAAGCCAAGCGCGGGGCGAAGAACCTCGAACGCATGGAGGAACACGTGCCGGATTTCAACTATCAGGCGGTTCACAACACCATCAGCCACTCGCCGTGGGATT
>CAIQXC010000532.1 GCA_903875675.1 Akkermansiaceae bacterium | reverse complement strand
TTTTCACGAAAAAATTCAAAGTTGCGGTTCCATGACGACGAGCCAGGTGACGAGTTCCATGTCGTCGGCGGAGGTGGGGGTTTCGGAGGCCATGGGCAGCAAGCCGTCGCGGCCTGAGAGCAGCGAGGTGGTGGCGCGGCGGGCGAAGGTGCGCTTGATGGATTCCATGGCGGAATCGAGCAGGCGGGATTCGTGGCTCATGTCAGAACCGTTGGCATTCCTGGCATCGAAGGAGTCGCAGAGATCGGTGAATGCGCTGACGTGATTGGCGGCGAGGGAGCGGAACAGATCGAGGGCCTGCTTCGGCTGCATGAAGGTGAGGCGGACGTTGCCGTCATCGAGCACGTAAACCAGATAGTAGGGAGCGAGTGGATTGACCTCGGTGGAGCGCTTGTTGTCCCGCTGGCGGAAACAGAAGATGATACCGGGTTGGGAAATGGGGACCGATGGATCGGGAGGAACCACGGCAAACAGGCCGAGCTCGGCGGTTTCCAGCAGCTCGCGGTTGTTTTCAAGGAACCGCAGGAGGTCGAGGCGGAAGTCGGTGAGGGAGAAATCGGCGAGGGAGATTCCTTCGGGATCTTCCTCATCGAAATCGACGACGCCTTTTTGGAGGTCCTTGAGCTGTTTGTTGCGGTAATGCAGGTCCGCCTTGATCAGGTCTTCAATCTGGTCGGAGGCGAGCAGGTTGTCCTCGCCGGAAGCGGTTAGGCCGGAGCTTTTTCGGGCAAAGAACCAGGACGCGTTCGTTGCGCAGCTCGAAGTATTTGATGACGGCGAGGGCCTCGAAGGTTTTTCCCAAGCCCACACTGTCGGCAAGGATGGAGCCATTGTATTCCAACAGCTTGTTGATCACGCCTTTGGCTCCGTCGCGTTGGAACGAGTAGAGCATCTTCCAGACCTGCGATTCCAGCAGCGTGGTGCGTTTCAGCGCATCATCGACATCCTTGGATCCTTCGAGTTCGCCGAGAAAGAGATGGAAGAGGGTGAGGAAATAGATGAACTGAGGGGAATTCGACGAGGCTAGGCGCTTGAGGTAGGTGAGAACCTCGTCCCTAACGTCTTTGGTGAGGGACTCGTCATCCCAGACTTCCTCGAACCATTTCTTGAGGTCCTTGCGGTCCCGGTCGGAATCGACCACGAGGTTCAGTTCGACATTGCTGTTCGTCCCGAGGCCAAGGCCGGGGACGGTGAAATTCGAGCTTCCGAGGATCGCGCTGGACGCGTTGCCGTTTTCGATGTGGTAGGCCTTGCCGTGGAGGAAATTGGATTGGCGGATCGAGCGGATTTCGACGATGCGCTCGATCCACTCGGCGCAGGCCTTAGCAGCCGGTCGCTGGGTGAGGGTTTTGGCGATGGTGATACCGTGTTCGGTCAACTTGAAATTGGCCTTTCCCTTGTCACCCCGATCAATCCCCGTGACGAACGAGGGCTCGCCAAAAAGGAACCGGAGTTTCGCCGCGCCTTCGAGTTGCGAAGCGAGCGCTTCGTAGGCGTGAACCGTAAAATATGCGGAAACAAAGGAAAGATGGCTGCCCGGCTGGATCTCGGATTTCAGGAATTCGCCAACGGTGCCCCGATGGGCATGGATGGCGCGCAATGACGAATTCGACTGGGGACCGGTGGGTGGCATGAAATTTGAAGAAAATCTGGTGCGGGAATTGCTTCCGGGCACGGCATCATACAAGCGGGAAACCTGTTACCTGTGAAGGACAAAGAGGGGCGGACGCATCGTCAAAGCATCGTTTTTTTGGAGGAAACCCCGGAAATTCCCACGGAATGGCCCAGAAGAACCCGATTTTCGGGGGTGTACGGGCGAGGTTGTCCATCAGAGCTGGTCGATTTGCCGGGGATACGTCTTTTTGGCAAGCGCTACGTGCTGGCAATGGAAAAGGCGAACCGGGATGCCGGTTCGCTTGGAGAATACGAAAATCAGCTCAGCGTCATGCAGCCCCTGTTCACCGAACCCGTGGTTCTGGTGGTGCCGCGGTTGCCGTCGTATGCTCGCATTCGCATCGTCCGATTAGGCATGCCCTTCATTGTTCCCGGCAGCCAGACCTTAGGGCGGACTACTTATCTCTGGAACTCCCATGAATCCCCGAGTGGATTCGTGGCATCGAGGTCAAACACCGAGTTCTGGGGGGCAGCCTCAGGGTACCACTTGCAGCTGCACGCTGGCGGAATGGGCGCTGAAACCGGGCGCGTACATGCAGCTGATTTCGGCCACGCCGGTTTGATAGATTCCGGCATGCTGGACGCGCACGCTGGTTTCAAACACGTGGGTGCCGGCAGGCAGGGAGTCGATGAAGAAGTGGCTGGCGCTGTCGCGCGTCACCTCGTAATACCCCAGGCCGTCCTGCCAGTGGTAGCCGCTGAGCCCGTTGACCGGCTCGGTGCCGCTGCCGCGCAGGTCCTTCAAATGCACAAACTCCATCGCCCGCCCGTTGCGCAAAATCAGCCGCGTTACCAGTTCGTCGCCGACTTTCACCGGGCCGCCGAGCGCTTCGAGTTTGGGACCGGTGGCGGTGTTTTTTCTAACATACATCTTCTTTTCCAGCTTGAGCGCCGATGTCTCGTGTCCGGTGACCTTGGCGAGGTCGTCAAGGTATTGCCAGGAGATGCTGGCCCAGGCGATGCCGGGATCGGTCTTGGTGAGGCGGATGTGGCCCATCTCGGGCTTGATGGACGGGCCGGCAAAACGGGCCTCATACAACCCGCTGCCGGGTTCGACGGCTTCCGGTTTGACCAGAGTGCCGCCGAGCGCCACATCTAACAATGCATCGCTGCCTAGCAAATCTCCGCCGCCCATCAGCAGGGCGTGAATGGCGTCGGCGGTGGCCTTGGTGCTGTGCCACTCGTGCAGCTGCTTTTGTTTGATGAGCCAGACCTGGCAGGCGGCGACGGCCTTGGCATCGTGGTCGATTTCGCGGAACGCCTCGATCATCATCGCCTGGGATTCGATCGGGGCCTGCCACCACCACCAGTCTTCAGCGCCGGCGTCGTGCCACGACATGCCGATCTCATCGTTAGATATGGCATTTTCCCGCAGCGAGCGGGTGATCAGGCGGGCGGTGGCGGTTTCGCCGAGGCGGGCGAGTGCCAGAGCGGCATGGGCGCGGGACATGCGGGTGGCGAGGCTGGTCCAGAATGATTTGGTTTGGGCGGAGAAGTATTCGAAGGCGTCTTTGTCGCCGGGTTTGAGGGCGAGGTCCTTGAGGAAAAACGTGCGGGCATAGAGGAAATAGGCGGTTTCCGCATCGAGGTGGTTGGCCTGGAGGGTCGCGGGATCCTTTTTTGCCGCATGCTTGATGGCGGCGAAGCGTTTGGTAAGCCGGGCGTCGAGTTCGGTCAGTGCGTTGAGGGCAGGCTTGACGTCGGTCTCCACCCCGAGCGCCCGCAGTCGGGCAAACCCGGTGACGATGTATAGCGAAATAGTTTCATTGCCGTGGCCGCCGGGAAACCACGGCCACAAGCTGTCGCGGTCCTGCATTTCGCCTAGCATCTTCAAGCTGCTTGCGAGTTGTTGGGCGAGGTTGTTGTCGTCGAACAACAGGCCGAGCCTGCGGCGGGCCTGCGACTGCGCGCTGGCCTCGGCGAGCCACGGGGTTTCCTCCAGCAGGATCCCGTTGAGGTTGGCATCCTTGGTTAGCGGGCTGTCGAGGGCGGGCGTGTTTTTCCAGGAGTCGAAGGTCCGGCGGATTTTTGGATCGGATTTTGCGATGTGGCGGGCCAGTGCGTTGGCATAGTAACGGTTGAACGTCTGCTCGGCGCACTGGTGGGGAAACTCCATCAGATAGGGAAGTGCCAACACCGTGAGCCACGCCGGTTGCGACACCACCTGCACCTGAACGAGGCGGTTTTCGAGGGTGGTGGACGTGCCGCTATCGAGGAGTTTTTGGAAGTTGAACTCCTTGCTGCCGGGGTCACGGATCGGCAGCGACATCGATTCGGTTAGCATAACTCTCCGTGAAATAACCGGTAGCCAGCCTTCCTCGCCATCCGACAGCGTGCCGCTGGTGGCCAGCGCCTTGTAGCTGAGCACGCCACAGCCGTCCGGAACCGTTAGGTGCCAACTCAGCGTGCGCGATTCCTTGGCGGGCACAGTCCACGGCTGGTCCGGCGCGCTGATGCCGAGTGCCGCTGTGGCGTCCTTTTGGGTCGTTGGATCAGTTAGATTGAGACGCGCGATGCCGGTCTGCTCGTGGTCACTTTGGTTGGTGATTTTGACGGTGAAGTCCAGCACGTCGCCCTCGCGCAGGAAGCGCGGCGGGTTTGGCTGCACCATCAGGTCCTTGGCGGTGAGCGTCTCGCCCGCCAGCGAGCCGAAGCGCATGTCCTTGTCGTGCGCAAAGCCGAGGAACTGCCACTGGGTGAGAGCCTCCGGCATGGTGAAGGTGATGCGGACCTCGCCCTCGTCATCGGTGGTTAGATTTGGATAGAAAAATGCGGTTTCCTGGAGTTTTTTGCGGGCGGAAATCCGGTCAATGGCAACTGAAAGCGGTGAGTGAAAGGCCATGGCGGAGCATCCAAACGACGTCCAGTGCTCGGTGCCCCGCAGTGAACCCCTGCCCTGTGGCAAGGCATCGCCAAAGCCCCATTCGCTGCGTCTGGCTTCGCCCTCGCTACCCCGAATTTCCGCGAACCAGAGGCACTCACGATAGGGCCGGTGGAACCCGAAGCCGATCTTGGAATTCCAATCCGTACCAAGCTTGAACAGGGAGCTATCATCATTGAAGCTGGCATTTATCCAGGATCCGCTTTCCTCGTGGAACAGGTACCCGAGTTGTGGAAATGGATAGGGCGTGATCGTGTTGAGCGAGGCATCATAGAGCAAAGCCAGCATTTCCGCGCTAGCCGGGTGGCCATTGGCGTCGGTGACGACGGCCGTCCAAGTGTCCTTGGCACCTGGTGCGAGTTTGGAGGTGAGATGTTCCCAACGGAGTTTCAGATCTTTGTTGGTCCAGGGAATTTCGATGGTTCTGGAAAATTGCCGCAGCCGGTTCATGGTGGTCTGAATGACGTGAACCGTGATGCCTCCGCGCATCGACTCGTCCGGGATGAACGTGAACAATTGCTGGGTGCGGCCCGGCGCGGACCACTCGCGTCTGAGCAGGCTGCCGCCTTTGTAAACCTCGAAGCAGGCGCGGGCCGCCGGATAACCACTTCCCCACAACAGGCTGACGGGTTGGCCCGGCTCTGATTTTGTGACGGAGACAGCGGCGAAAAACGGGAGCTTGGTCGGAAATTTGTCAGAGGCGGGATTGACCACCTGGAGGCCGCAACTCGCCACCGCCGGACGGCCATTGGGATCCTTCGCGGTGAACACGGCACGATAGATTCCTGCGGGCAGCGCCGCGGAAACATCCGCCATGCCCGTCTTGCCGGTGCTGACTGGGATTTCCAGCAGCATCTTGCCAAGTTCCCATTTGCTGGTATTGGTGGTGTCGATGGCATCATCATCCGTGATGCCCTGACCACCGCCCGTGTTCTGCCTGATGCCGCGAGGGCTTTGGCGGGGTTCTTTGAGCGGATAAATTCGCAGCACGCCCACCGCCGCGCACCCTTGGTCGGAATGGGTTTGCGTGTGCACCTTGAAGACCACCGGCTTGCCCTCTTCCAGCCACGACTCAGTGGCAAGTCTGGCTTTGAGGGATGTATAGGCACCTCTAACTACAGAAGACGCCGAGCGCGTCTCGCCGGACGGTTCGGTAACATCCACGTTGATGTCATAGCTATAGACCGGATCGGTTTGCGGATCGACATTGGGATCGGCTTCGGCAGTGAAGCCAATGCGGAACCGGCCATCGGCGGCGGTGGTGGCGTCGCCATGGGCAATTTCTTTCGAGGGACTGGACGGCTTGGGCCATGCCGGGGCATTCCCCTCCAGATGTTGCCAGGATGTCGAGCGGGTGACGCGCCAGGTGACCTTCGCGCCGTCAACCGCTCCGCCGGTATAGGCGAGGGCATGGCCGACGG
>CAIQXC010000531.1 GCA_903875675.1 Akkermansiaceae bacterium | reverse complement strand
TCAAGTTCCGCCCAGCCACACTCCGTCAGTCAACGAACAGCCGCCCGCCAACCCCAGCGGAAATTGCAGCCTGCCTGCCGTTGTTGCACAAGGAAATCGCCATCGTCCGTCCCCAGTGCATCATCGCTTTGGGCCAGAGCGCGGCCGATGGCTTGCTCGGCCCTGGCCGTGACGTCGCCGCGCTGCGCGGCGCTTGGCATGACTTTGATGGCCTGCCGCTCAGGGTGACTTTTCATCCGAGCCAGTTGCTGCTCGCCGCTCATGACACCCAGACGCGCCGCCTGGTGTGGGAGGATATGTTAGCCGTGATGGAACGCAGCGGTCTGCCCATCTCCGACAAACAACGCGGGTTCTTCCTGCCGAAGACCTGAATCGTTAGAGTTCTTAAAAAGCCAGAGTTGCTGCCGTAGGTCAAATTTTTTGTTTTGGGTCATCAAGTTCTGGGTTCTGCGTCTGAGGCGATATTTGGCATTATGTGATGAGCATTGCTGGCTTTGAGCTGGATCGGTGCTGGACAATGCGGGAGACCTCTGGCATGAGGGGTCGCCGATGTCCGAGTTACCAAAAGCCTATGAACCGCAAGCCGTGGAAGCCAAATGGTATGCCGCGTGGATGGATGGGAAATGTTTTGAAGCGGATCCCGCTTCCGCCAAGGAGGGCTATTCGATTGTTATTCCGCCGCCTAATGTGACAGGTATTTTGCATCTCGGGCACGTGTTAAACAATGCCTTGCAAGATATTTTGGCACGCCGAGCACGCCAGCTCGGCAAGGAGGTGCTGTGGTTGCCGGGCACCGACCATGCGGGAATTGCCACCCAGACGAAGGTGGAACGCCAACTCCGCGATGAAGAGGGCGTGGGCCGCCGCGATCTGGGGCGCGAGGAATTTCTCAAGCGGGTGTGGGAGTGGAAGGAGAAGCACGGCGGCATCATTATCCAGCAATTGAAGCGGCTTGGCTGTTCGTGCGATTGGAGCCGGGAGCGCTTTACGATGGATGCGGCCTACAGCCAGTGGGTGAGCCAGGTGTTTGTGGATTTATTCAAGCAGGGGCTCATTCACCGCGGCAAGCGGATGGTCAACTGGTGCCCGGTGTCCCTCACCGCCTTGTCGGATGAGGAGGTCATCATGACGCCGCAGCGGTCGAAGTTGTACACGATGCGCTATGAGTTGGCGGACGCGCCTGGTGAGTTCATTGAAATATCCACCACCCGTCCGGAAACCTTGATGGGCGACAGCGCCGTGGCCGTCAATCCGAAGGACCCGCGCTACACCAAGTACGTCGGCCGGAAGGTCAAACGGCCGTTTCCGCCTGCGGAAATCCCGATCATCGCCGACGAGCATGTGGATTTGGAGTTTGGCACCGGAGCCTTGAAGATCACTCCGGCGCACGACAAGGCGGACTTTGAGATTGGCCTGCGGCATGGCTTGGAGATGATCGACGTGTTGCATCCGGACGGCCGGATCCATTGCCCGGCCTGTCCGGACCTCGACGGGCTGGACCGCTTCGTGGCGCGCAAAATGGCCGTCGCCAGGCTCGACGAGATGGGCTTGCTGCTCAAGGTTGAGGAATACGATAACAACGTCGGGTTTTCCGAGCGGGCGCATGTTCCCATCGAGCCACGCATCTCGATGCAGTGGTTTTTAAAGTACCCCTGCGTCCAGCAAGCGGCCGACGCCGTGGCTAACGGCGACATCAAGTTCCGCCCCGAGCGCTGGGCAAAAACCTACGCCCATTGGATGGAAAACCTTCAGGACTGGTGCATCAGCCGCCAACTCTGGTGGGGCCACCAAATCCCCGTCTGGTACCGCAAGGATAAGTTTGCCGCCTTGCGCGACGCCGAGGCTCTCGATATGCACGATCTAACCGCTGGCGACATCCACGTCGGCGTCGATCCCCCGGCCGACCCCGCCAACTGGCTGCGCGACGAGGATGTGATGGATACCTGGTTTTCGTCGTGGCTCTGGCCGTTTGCAACCATGGCGCAGGTTGGCGAGGATTCGCCGGCCCTGAAGAAATTCTATCCGACCAGTGATTTGGTGACCGGGCCGGATATTATCTTTTTCTGGGTGGCACGCATGATCATGGCCGGCTTCCAATTCGCCGGCGGCCTGCCCTTTAAAAATGTCTATTTCACCACCATCATCCGCGACCTCCAGGGCCGCAAAATGTCAAAATCGTTAGGTAACTCGCCGGACCCCGTCGATCTGATGGAAAAATACGGCGCCGACGGCCTGCGCTTCGGGCTGATGCGCATCGCGCCGGTGGGCAGTGACGTGCGCTTCGATGAAACGTCCGTCGAAGAAGGCCGCAACTTTGCCAACAAGCTCTACAATGCCTGCCGCTTCCGGCAAATGGCCGGGGAGGGTGGCAGTGCGGGGGTTCTCGAACAAGGCCAGTTGCCCCCTTATCACCTCGACATCATCGCCAAACTCGACGCGTTGGCGGCGGGCTTGGAGGAAAGTTATACAGAATACCGGTTTGGCGAGATTGCCCAACGACTGTATGAATTCTTGTGGAGCGAGTTTTGCGATAAATTCTTGGAAGCGGTGAAGCTGGACCTGCGGGAAAGTGCCACCCCGGAGGCCCGTGCTGCGACGCTGGGCACGTTTGACGCGGTGATGAGCCGTTACTTGCAGCTGATGAGCCCGTACATGCCGCACATCACCGAGGAACTTTCGGCTCGGATGGGCTACGTGCGGGACGGTGAGTTTTTGATGCAGCAAGTCCTGCCCGCCGCCCCCTTGCTCACCGTCGATGCCAGCAACGCTCAAGCTCACGCCGCTGCCATCTACGAGGCTGCCGGACGCATGCGCAACCTCAAGGCGGAGTACAAGATGGGCTCGCGCAAGGATCTGCGCTTCGTCATCAAGTCTGCCCCTGCCTGGCTCGCAGCAGAGTCCAAGGTGCTGGCCCTGCTCGTCGGTGCCGCAGAGATTCGCCTGGATTCCGCGTACGAGGCGGTCAAGGGCACTCCGGCCGCTGTCACGCCGCTGGGCGAGGTGTACATGCCGCTGGAAGGCCTGATAGACGTGGCCGCCGAGCGACTTCGCCTGACCAAGGAGATTGAGCGCATCGGGCTGGAGGTGAAAAAGTGCGAGGGCAAACTCGGCAATGCCAGCTTTGTGGAGCGCGCGCCACCGGAGGTGGTGGTGCAGGAAACGGCGCGGTTGGACGAGTGGCACGCCAAATTGCAGCAACTCGGCGAGATGCTCGCGGCTTTGACATGATCGCTTGCCAGTCCTGAATTCAGGGTTAAAATCACGGGTTCGATGACAGATTTCACCAGCATTGAAGGAATCGACAAGTCTTCACGCGAATTGCTTGAAGCCGCCGGTTTCTTTGATGTCGAAACCCTCGCCAAGGCTGGCGTCGAGCCACTCGCCGTCGAATTGCAGCGCGCCAACCGGATCCTCAAACTCGCCCAACACACGCCCACTGCAGCCAGCATCGGCGAGTGGATTGCGGCTGCCCGCAGGATCGTTGGGGTGGAAGATGAGCCAGTGCTCGTGCAGCCCGTGCAGGCGATGCCAGTGAATTACGAGCTGAACCCGGCAGTCATGGAGATGTTGGCAGCCGCGCCGGTGGCCATTCCCTTGCCCGCTTCGTATCTGGTGGAAAACCAGCTGGCGGTGGCGGATATTCCGCCGGCCATCTTGCTCAACCGTTATTCCGGGGATTTGGAAATCCGGGCCAGCGACCGCTCGACCACCCGCGAGTCTTCTGCACGGGTGATGCCGCGTTCGCCAGTGGGCAGCGCACCGCGTTCGCAGCAATCGGCTTACGTTCAGTTAGGCGAGAGCGGCCAACAGCGGCTGGAGATTGACACGACGCGGCTGCGCTCGATTGCCGACTTGGAGAAGGTGGGCCAGCACATGGCCGTCACCAAGAGCGTGCCGAGCACCAACGGCTCGCGGGAAAGCGAGCGGATTGCCTTGATCCGGACGCCGTTGGAAGCGACCAATCGTGGCCGCGACCCCCGCTCTCGCAGGTATGTGCGAGGCGTGCTACACACCCATCCGGTGAGCATGACGCTGGCTGCTATGGTCACCTTGTTGCTCGCGCTGTTGTTGCCTCTGGCCATGGTCGCGTCCAGCTTCCTGCTGCTGGCGGTGTTAGTCCCGGCAAAGTTCGCCTGGGTCTCACCGTGGCTCTTGGCGCTGCCCTGCGGATTGCCGCTGCTGGGCGGCTTGTACTTTATCTTCGGAATGAATGGACGCTGCCGCATTTGCACCCAGCGCGTGTTTTTTCACCGTGGCTGCCTCAAAAACTCCAAAGCCCACACCATCTGGGGGCTCGGCCATATCATTCCCATGTGCCTGCATATCCTGTTGTTCCACTGGTTTCGCTGCACCTATTGCGGCACTCCGGTGCGCTTGAAAAAATAACCGGAGAGTTCCAGCATGTTCAGCCAACCAACCCGTCGATCCCTCCCGTTGTCACACCTCTGGCCATATCTTCTGGCTATCGCGTTCTCGGTCGCTGGCTGCGGCCTCATCCATTCCAAAACTAGACCCAAGCAGCCGCCTACTCCCGAGCAAAAAGCTTTCGGTGATACCGGCATCCCTCCCCAACTGCGGGCCGCGGGCACCAGCAATCCTGATGGCTCCGCCGTCACCCCGGGTGGCAACAAGCCGGCCGACCCCTTGGAACTCACCCCGAGGGAGGATATTGTGTTTACTAAACCTAACGAACCGGACAACCAGTTGCCCGAACTCGCCGATCTGCTCGCCGCTCCCAAATCAAAAATCTGGGAGGAAAGTGAGACCATCGCCCGCCGCCGCGCCGCCCGCGAAGGGAAACCCCTGCTCATCTGGTTCACTCGCTCCCAAAACAGCCCGCCCTCCAAAGCCCTCGAAGACGAACTCCTCACCACCAACGAATTTGAAAAATGGGCTAACGAAAAACTCGTCCGCCTGCGGGTCGATGACTCAGTCCATATCACTGACTCGGACCTTTCGTTGGATGATGCGCGGACCCGCGAGATAGATGTTAGACACTACGTGGACGAACTCAAGAATCGCTACAAAGTGATGAATTACCCGACGTTGATTCTGCTCAATTCCAGTGGTGAGGTCCTCGGCCGTTATGGCGGTTACAAGCGTGGTAGCGCGGATTTCACCTGGGGATTGCTCAAGCATGGCGAATTGGTGTCCACTCGCGCCTATGTCTCTTGGCGTGAGGTGCTTGAGAAAAAAGGCTATCGCGAGTGGCAAGACCGGCGCGGCCGCAAGGTGTTCGCCAAGCTGGTCGGGTACGCCAAGAGCGAAGTCACATTCATCGAGCCCGACGGAACCCGCTCGCGTACCCATGAGAACAAGCTCTCCGAGACAGACCGCGCCTGGCTTGCCAAACTCCAAGCCCCACCCTGACTTCGTTTTTGACAATGGGGTAAGTCTGTTGGATTTCTTGGTTTTTTGCACAACGACCCGATGGACCGCGGGAATGGTTGGCCGCCCATGTCCGCCCCAATTCCGATTACAGGGTGCCACGACAGGGTTGGTCAATTGAACCTTGTCCATTGTTAGGGCTAAAGGTAACTGGCCATGAGGGGATTACAAGGTGACAGATAAATAGTGGAGATTTAGCTTGGTTGTGGGGTATTCAGGAGTAGAGTGGTGAAATGCGCAGGGCACGATGGTTGGCGGGTTGGCAGGATTCGGTGACGAAGCCGGTTATTTACCATTGTATATCGCGGGTGGTGGATCGGCGGTTTGTGTTTGAGGAGAGGGAATGCGAGGCGTTCCGAGTGTTCATGAGGATGTATGAGAATTTCTCAGGCTGCCGAGTCTTGTCGTATTGCGTGATGTCTAATCATTTCCACTTATTGTTGGAGGTTCCGCCGATGAGGGATGGCGGGCTGAGTGACGACGAGCTGCTGCAACGTCTGGGCGGGCTTTATTCCGAGGTGTTGGTGGCGGGTGTGGCGGCAGAATTGGCGGAGGCGAGGAAGATTTCTATCGGCGAGATCGATGCAACTGGTGTGGCGCGGGTGGCGGCGATTCACGCCCGATTCACCTACCGAATGCATAATCTGAGCGAATATATGAAGGGCTTGCTGATCCGTTTCACGCGGTGGTTCAACCGGATGCATTCGCGACAAGGGACGTTGTGGGAAGAGCGGTTCAAGAGCGTGATCGTGGAAAGCGGAGTGGCGGCGCGGACGATAGCAGCCTACATTGATCTCAATCCAGTGCGGGCGGGGATGGTCAAAGACCCGGCAGATTATCGCTGGAGCAGCTATGGTGAAGCCGTGGGTGGTGGGAATAAAGGGAGCGGGAAAAAAGCACGCGAGGGCTTGGTGCGGGCGTATTTTTGCGATCAGGGAGTGGGCTTTGAGTCGGAGAAATGGCAGGAAGTATCGTCCCTATATCGGCGGTCGATGGGACTGGCCTTGGGACACAAACCAGGGCGGGCCGAGGTAGCTGGAGACGACGCGGCAGGGGCGGGAAATCGTGCGGGCCAAAGCACGCTGAACACGGCGAAGGTGTTAGAGAGCAAAGACAACGGCACTGTCTTGAAGGATCTAGGAATTGTGAAGATGTTGCATTGCCGGGTGAGGTATTTCACGGACGGGGCGGTGATTGGCAGTAAGGAGTTTGTGAACGAGGCGTTTGCCCGGGCCCGGGAGCGATTCAGCGGCAAGCGCAAGGATGGAGCGCGGGCGATGCGGGGCAGCGGTAGCGGCGCGAAGGGACTGCTATGGAGCGCTAGGGATTTGCGCGTGAGGATCTAAATGCCCATCCTAAATACGGGTGCCACTAGGGCACGCTGGCTCCAAACTCGTGCCACGGGTTTGGGCCGGTCCTTGTTTTGCAATGTATAGATATTTTTGCCAGGCCGGGATAGCTCGGGCATGGTAGGGGATGCCACCTGATCGGTGGGAGGGGCGATTTGGTTAGGGCATTAGGCGTAGCAATGCCACCCCGTGACACGGGACCATGGCTGCGACGGTGGCTTGGGCGTCGGGCAGATTCACCTGCCGCCAGGCATCGCGCAGATGGCAGTTTTCTGGCAATCCGAGATCGGCTAGAGAAATCTCCATCCTGAGCGGGCGGGCACTGAGGTTGAACAATCCAAGCGCCACGGATCCATCTTCCAATGGTTTGGCCAGGACGAACTGGCGGTGGTCCTGTTTGATGATTCTCGCCTGCTTGCCGAGCGGGTCCTGATTGATGTCTATCACCTCGGCATTGCACAGGACGATGAGAGTGAAGGCGTCGAGTTTTGCCATGTCGCCGCTGAAGATGAGCGGCGACGCCATCAGTGACCACATGGACATATAGGCATATTGCTCGTTGCCTGTCAGCGACGTCGGCTTGCCTTCGCCCATTCCTTGGGCATCACCCACCCAGCCAATGAGCAAATAGTCCGGGTCGTTCCACGCCCCTGGTTTGGCCTGAGGCCAATGGGCTGCGTTACTTATGCCAATCTGATAGAATCCTGGCGGGCCGCCACCGCCCGCCAGGCCGAGGCCGCCGGTGGTTCGCCAGCAGTGGCCGACTTCTCCGCCCCAATTCCAGACGTCGCCCATGCCGTATTGGCAGAGGTTGAAGACGATGTCCCGGTCTTGCTTGAGCAGCTCGTCGCGCATGAGTTGGTAGGGACATTTGAGTTGCCCGATGTCGTTTCCGTTGGCCACCGTGCCATAACTCTACTTTGTCATTTCAACTTCCAACTACTTGATTATCAAGGAGTTGGAACTAATTTCCAAGTCTTCTTAACTCGTTTATTATCAATAGCTTGCATTATGAAATGACAAAGTAGAGATAACTGCACCAATCATATTTGAGGAAATCAAAACCCATCCGCGCAAACCACCGGGCATCCTGCGCCTCGTGTTGCCACGACCCGACGTAACCGGCGCAGGTCCATGGGCCAGGTGAGATAAAGGTGCCGGCCCGCAAGCCGTGGCCGTGAATGAAATCCACCATGCCCTTGATACAAAGAACGCGACTGAGGTCTTGGCGTCACGGGCGTTATCATCGACGCCCACCTGGGCAGTGAATTGGCTGGCTTTGCCGTTCAGGAGGATCGTTGCTTCGGAGAGGGCATGCGTGCCGATTCCGTTTCAAAGACCTTGCCGCCGATGCTCAGGGGCGTGCTGGTAACGGATTGGCGGGCCGTGGCCTTGCCCCATCCACTACTCATGGGGCTGAGGTCAACGGTATCGAGTTGCAGCGAGGCGGCACCGACATGACTCGCTAACACCAGAACAGCCAAGAACAGGAAAGGGGCAATGTGCATCGCCGCGGTACCTCGGGAGCCGCATGAATCTGTCATAATGCCCGTGCAAATTACCTGCACCGAACCGCTGTGGAGGCGGGCAAACCGAGGTGCGTGTTAGGACGTTAGGGCGCGACCGGCACGCGGATCTTTATATTGCGGAATGAGACTGGATTGCCGTGGTCCTGCAGCAGGATATGGCCTTCCGAGAGTTCGCCGAAAGCCGGTACATTTTTGAATTTGCTGCTGGCCACCGTCTGGCGCCAGGCGGGAGAGCCGCGCTCAAACTCCACGGTCTTATGGCCGTTGAGCCAGAACTCGACGTGGTGGCCTTGGGAGAGGATGCGGGCCTGGTTCCATTCGCCGACCGGCTTGACGGATTTATCGGCGGGGGCGGGGATCAGGTCGTAGAGTGAACCGATGGTGCGGTTGCCGTTGCGGCCGAGTTTGGCGTCGGGGTGTTTGGCGTCGTCGAGGATTTGGAATTCCGGGCCCAGCGACGGGTCCGTGCCCTTGGCAGGCGACGGGTTGATGAATATCTTGATGCCGCTGTTGGCTCCGGCGGTGATCTTGAAATCCACCAGTAGCTCAAAGTCGGCAAACTTCTCGCGGGTAATCACGTCCCCGCCGTTGGGTGCCGCCCCGTCCTTCGTCGGTGCCACGCTCAGCTCGCCGTCCTGGATCGTCCAGCCGGATTTGGGAAATGCCTCGGCGTGCACACTGCGCCAACCGTTATCGGTCTTGCCGTCCCACAGCAGTCGCCAACCGCCGGCCTGCTCGGACGCGCTAAGCGTGTTAGGGGCGGCGGCATCGGCCTGGGCGGCGCGGGCGGAGGTGGCGGCGCTTAGGACAATCAAGCAGGCGGTGAGGCAGGGCAGGGGATTCATTTTGTGAAGGAATGCGTGGGATACCGCGCCAGTCGGGTGATTCTTGCGGCATTATGCCCGAGGGGCTTACATGGTGACAGACAACCTGTAGGGAATCGGACAACCTGTAGGGAATCGGCTTGGCTGTGGGGTTCTCGATGGGACAGGCCTGGGCCTGGGACGCGCAGGGCAGCGATTTCGGGCTTGCCGGGTGGGCGGCTGAGGCCCAACATCTGAGCATGTCAAGCGCCACCCCATGCCCAGCCACAGCCACCTTGTTCGATCTAACTGGCAAGAAAGCCCTCGTTACTGGCGGGGCCGTGGGCATTGGGCGCGGCTTTGCCCTGGCGCTGGCCGCCGCTGGTGCGGACGTTGCCATTGTTGATATCGATGACAAGGTCGGGCCTATCACTGCGGAGGAGATTCGCGGGCTGGGCCGCGACAGCCTGTATGTGCGATGCGATGTGACTCAGAGTGGCCAGGTACAGGCGATGGTGGATGCGGTGGTTGCCCGTTTTGGTCGGCTCGACATCGCGGTGAACAACGCGGGAATCGCCATTCTCGGGGCCGACGAAACCCTCGCGCAGAGCGATTGGGACAAAGTGATCGGGGTCAATCTAACCGGCGCTTTCCTGTGCTGCCAGGCCGAGGCGCGCCAGATGATCGCCCAGCAAAGCGGCGGCAAGATCATCAATACCGCCAGCATGTCGGCGACCATCGCCAATTGCAACGCGTCCTACGATGCATCCAAGGCCGGAATCGTCCACATGACCAAGACGCTCGCAGCGGAGTGGGGCTGCCATAACATCAACGTCAATTGCATCAGCCCCAGTTACATCCTCAGTCCGATGCACGCATCCACCCCGACGGTGGTGCGGCAACGCATCCGCGACCTCACCCCGTTAGGATATGTTGAGCGCCCCGAGGACCTGCACGGGCCGGTCGTCTTTCTGGCCTCGGCCGCCAGCAATTACGTTACCGGACACGATTTGATGGTTGATGGGGGTCATACGCTCAACGCCTGGCTGGTACCGCTTGGCCGGGTTCTGGCGCCGCGTGTTTCCCCCGAGCAGGAAACCGTCCAGCTCAAGCACGATCTGACAGTGATGGGGGTGCCTTTCGATGCCGATGGCATCAACCCCGACCTGCACCCGGAAATAGCCAACGCCTTCAAGGCCGCGTTCGGACTCTAAAAGGAGGCGGCCCCGATAAGCGCTTGGTTAGCACTCGTGCGGGGCCGCGGTGATTTCAGATGTGAATTTTGGCCGGATTATTCCGCCTTGGGGGCATCTTGCGGCTGGACCTTGGCTTTTTCGATGTGTGCCTTGATCTGTTGCTTGATCTGCTCGCCCTGTTTGGCAACCGGATGATTCGGATAGGTGGAGACGACTTCATCGACAAATTTGATGGCGCCGTCGAGGTCGCCTTTTTCGACAAAGCGGGGGAGGCCGATGTTGAGGGTCAGGTCGATTTTAATATCTTCGGCCAGCGAGGGATTGGCTTTGAGGTACTCCTGAGCGGTGGTGAAAGCCTTGTCAAAGTCCTTCGCCTGCATCAGTGGCATCACCTTGGCCTGCATGAATTCTTGCAGCCCCTTCATGGCACCTTCCGCCGCGTCCTTCTTGGTCGCGGCATCCTTTTGTTCCTTCACAAATCCAGAGGCGTCGTTCTTGTCGAGCTCGGCAATCTTGGCGACGACATCGGCGTAGGACGCTTCGACGAGTTCGCTGTCCATGGTTTTGAGGCCGGCGACGAGGTTTTTGGCCTTTTCGACCGGGTCGGTGGCCTTGTCGGCGGCGGCGAAGGCGGCGTCGCGCTTGGCCCGCACTTCCATGAGTGAATTCAGATGGGTGACGTACTTTTCGGGGCCGTCCTTCTGATAACCGGTTTGGGCATAGGGTTTGCCGCTTGCGTCACAGAGGAAAATCGTGGGATAGCCCTTGATTTTGAAGTCTCCGCGGAGTTTTTCATTTTGGGCTTGGGTGGCTTCGCTGAGCTTGGATTTGTCTTTTGGGAAATCCAGATCGACGAGCACCAGCTTGTCCTTGACGCCGGCTTTGAACGCGTCTTGCTGGAAAACTTCCTTGTCGAGCTTGATGCACCAGCCGCACCAGTCGGAACCGGTGAAGTCGAGCAATAGGTCCTTTTTCTGCGTGGCGGCCTGTTTCTTGGCAGCGTCGAAGTCCGATGTCCAACCTTCGCGGTCGGCGAAAGCGGTGGTGAGGGTGGCGAGCGCCAGCAAGCCGGTGCGGAGTAGGTGCGGGGTAATTTGCATCGCGGTGAGGTTCCGCCACCGCCATACTGGCTGTCCAGCGAAAAATCGCCGAATTATTCCCACTTGCTATTTTTCCTGCCAACCATCTCGCTGGGGCATGCGCATTGAAATCGTCAATACCGGCACCGAGCTGCTGTTAGGTCATACGCTCAACACCCACGGTGCCTGGTTGGGCGGGGAACTATTCAAGCTCGGGCTGCGGGTGGCGCGCCAGACCTGCGTGCCCGACGGCGAGGCCATCCGGGAGGCACTTGTGGAAGCGCTCGGGCGGGCTGATGGGGTCATTGTCACCGGCGGCCTTGGCCCCACCAGTGACGATTTGACGCGTGAAATCACCGCTGAGTTGCTCGGTCTGGACTTGGTGCAGGACGCTGGCGCGCTGGCCTCGCTGGAGGCGTTTTTCGCCATCCGCCAGCGGCCGATGGCGAGTGATAATTTGAAACAAGTGTATATTCCGCGGGGCGCGCTGGCCTTGCCCAATCCGAATGGGACGGCGCCCGGTGTTTACGTGGCTGCGGATTTGGCGGGGCGGCCGCACGGCGCGATTTTCCTTTTGCCCGGCCCGCCCCGCGAACTCTATCCGATGTTCCTGGCCGAAGTCGCCCCTCGTCTGCGCCTACTCAGCGGAGTGGCCGCGCCACCGGATTTGCTGGAAATGAAATTCACCGGCATTGGCGAGAGTGATTTTCATCAATCCCTGGATGCCAGCCTCGCCGCCATCCCAGGCCTTGAATTCGGCTATTGCGCCCACATCGGCGAAGTGGATCTGCGCCTCATCGGCTGCGCTGCGGCTATCCAACAGGCCCGGGCGCTTGCCGTGGAGTACTTCGGCCCGCAACTCGTCAGCGACGACGGCAGCTCGCTGGAGGAAACGGTTGTGCGCCTGCTTAGCGAACGCGGGTGGACGCTGGCCACGGCAGAAAGTTGCTGCGGCGGCTTGATTGCCAGCCGCATCACAGACGTCCCCGGGGCCAGCGCGGTGTTCACCCACGGCTTCGTCACCTATTCCAATGAGGCAAAGCGCGGGTTGTTGGGTGTGACCGCGGAGGCCTTGGAAACCCACGGGGCGGTGAGCGAGCCGGTGGTTCGCCAAATGGCCGAAGGTGCACTGGCCGCCAGTGGCGCGAACCTGGCCGTGGCAGTCACCGGCATCGCCGGGCCATCCGGTGGCAGCCCGGAAAAACCCATAGGCACCGCGTGGATTGCTGTGGCCCAGCGTGGCGGGGCGACCCGTGCATGGCGGGTGTTTCAGCCCCGTAACCGCCTGGATTTCAAGCTGGGCGTGAGCCAGGCCGCCCTCGACGGACTCCGCCAATGCTTGGGCGAATTGGCCGGTTAGCAGGAGTGAGGATGAGGATGAGGGATTTCCCATCAGCCTCACTGAGGATCGAGGATTGCCCGCCCCGCTGAAAGAAACGCCCCTCCAGCGCCGTTTAGCGTCCATTCGCACGCAATGAAACGCCCGCTCCGCTCGCTCCTCATCCTCCTCGGCATCGCCGCCATCGCATTTGCCGCTTGGCGCATCTTTTACAAAAAAGCCGTCACCCTCCCCAATCTGCAAACCACTGCCGTGAAACGCGGCGACGTCTTCGCCACCATCAGCGCCACCGGTACCCTCGAGCCCGAGGAAGTCGTCGATATCGGCGCTCAAGTGACCGGCCAAATCCTCACCTTTGGCAACGACATCGCCGGTAAACCCGTCGATTACGGGTCGCAAATCGAAGAAGGGGCACTGCTCGCCAAAATCGACGACTCACTCTACGCCATCAATAAAAAACAGGTCGAGGCCCAACTCCAACAGGCGCAATCCGCCGTGCTCTCCGCCGACGCCGGCCTGGTCCAAGCCCGCGCCAAACTCGAACAAGCCCGCGCCCAATTCAACCAAGCCAAAAAAGACTGGGACCGCGCCGAAAAACTCGGTCCATCCGATTCCCTTTCCCGCTCAGCCTACGATACCTATCAAAGTACCTTCGAGGCCGCCAAGGCCAACGTCTCCGCCTCCGAGGCCGCCTGCGAGGTCGCCAACGCCCAAATCGCCACCAGCAAAGCCACCGTCATGCAGGCCCAGGCCGCCATCCAGCTCGCCGACCGCAACCTTGGTTATTGCACCATCACCTCGCCGGTCAAGGGCATCGTCATCGACCGCCGGGTGGACGTTGGCCAAACGGTCGTCTCGAACATGAGCGCCTCAAGCCTGTTCCTGCTCGCCAAGGATTTGAAAAAAATGGAAGTATGGGTCGCCGTCAACGAGGCGGATATCGGCAGCATCCACCCCGCCCAAGCGGTCACCTTCACCGTCGACACCTTCCCTGGCATGACCTTCCAGGGCAGCGTCAACAAAATCCGGCTCAACGCGACCATGTCCCAAAACGTGGTCACTTATACCGTCGAAATCAACACCGACAATGCCGACGGCACGCTGCTACCCTATCTCACCGCCAGCGTGAAGTTTCAGATCGATCACCAGCAGGACGTGTTCACCGTGCCCAATGCCGCCCTGCGCTGGCGCCCCGATGACAACCAACTCGCCGCCGGCGCTGAAAATCCCTTCGCCTCAAAATCCGCCAAGAAGGAATCCTCCAAAGGTGCCGCCAAATCCTCCGATAAGAAAAAAAACCGCTCCGGTGTGCTGTGGGTGCGCGACCCCGGCCAACCCAATCACGTCAAGCCGCTCAAGGTGCGCACCGGCATCAGCGACGGGACGGTCACCGAGGTGGCTCCTCTCGACGAATCCGCCACGCTCGAGGGGGTGGAGGTGGTCATCGCCGAGTTGCGCGAGGCCAGCGGCACGGACTCCTCCGAGACCACCAACCCGTTTGCACCGAAGTTCCCCAGCCGCCGCAAATAAGCCGCAGCCCCAGCTTGTGAGCGCTCCCATGAATCTCATCGAACTGCACGATATTTGTAAAACCTTCTATCTGGGGGAAGTCGTCCTGCCCGTCCTCAAGGGCATCACCCTCAGCATCGCCAAGGGCGAAATGGTCGCCCTCACAGGTGCTTCGGGCTCCGGCAAAAGCACGCTGATGAACACCCTCGGCTGCCTCGACCGCCCTACGTCCGGCACCTACTCCCTCGACGGGGAGGAAGTATCGCGCCTCTCTAACGACGCCAGGGCTCTCATGCGTAACCACAAAATGGGCTTCGTTTTCCAAAGTTTCAACCTGCTGCCTCGCACCAAGGCCCTCGGCCAAGTCATGATGCCCTTGCTCTACGGTGGTACCCATGTCTCACAAAAAGCCGCCAAGCAGCGCGCCGCCGCCATGTTGGAACGCGTCGGCCTCAACGATCGCATGGACCACCAGCCGTCCCAGCTTTCCGGCGGCCAGCAACAGCGCGTGGCGTTGGCCCGTGCCCTGATCAATCATCCGCCGTTGTTGTTAGCCGACGAGCCCACCGGCAATCTGGATTCGCAAACGACCCGCGAGGTGCTGGCCCTCTTCAAACAACTCAACGAGCAGGACGGCATCACCATTCTCATCGTCACCCACGACCCGAAGGTGGCCGCCAGTTGCAAGCGCGTGATCCGCATGGCCGACGGCCTCATCGAGGCGGATGAACTCAACGGCGGAGGCCCCTCATGAGAGTGCTGTTGATCCTGCTCGCTTCGCTCACCGCCTTGCGGCGCAATGTCATGCGCTCCGCCCTCACCACCTTGGGCATCGTCATCGGCGTCGGCGCGGTCATCGCCATGATGGAAATCGGCAATGGCTCGTCCGCCTCAATCCAAAAAACCATCGCCAGCATGGGCGCCAACACCCTGATGATCTTCCCCGGCGCGGCAGCCAGCGGCGGCGTGTCCTTCGGCGCTGGCAGCACCATGACCCTCACCCCGGGCGATAGCGACGCCATCATGCGTGAGTGCCCGTCGGTGCGCGCCACCGCCGCTGTCGTCCGCAGCCGCAACGCCCCGCTCATCGCGGGTAACAAAAATTGGGTGCCTAGCGAAATCGACGGCACCACCCCGGATTTCCTGGTGGTGCGTGAATGGGCGCTGTCCGAAGGGGCCTCCTTCGACGAACGCGACGTGCGCAACGCTGCCCGCGTCTGCCTCATTGGCCAGTCGTTGGTCCGCGAACTCTTCCAAGGTCAATCGCCGGTCGGTCAGGAGGTGCGCCTGCAAAACGTCGCCTTGCGGGTCGTCGGCGTGCTCGAAAAAAAGGGTGCCAACATGATGGGCCGCGACCAGGATGACATCCTCATCGCACCGTGGACGACCATCAAATTCCGGGTGTCGGGCACCAGCACGGCCAACATCGCTGCGGTGGCCGCAGTCGCAGGTGCTGCGGCTGCCACCCCGCGCGGCCAGCTTTATCCGGGCTCGTCGCAGGGGACTTTTGCCGCCCGTTCGGCCATTCAAACCAAGAACAGTCCGATCCCGGTGCGCATGATCACCGTCGATCAAATCATCGTCTCGGCCACCAGCGCCAAGGAAATCAAGGACGCCACCGCGGAAATTACCGCCTTGCTTCACGAACGTCACCACATCGCCGAAGCGGATGTGGACGACTTCAATATCCGCGATATGGCCGAGATCACCAAGGTAATGACTTCCACCACCGATTTGATGACCAAACTGTTGCTGGTTGTGGCCATGATTTCACTGGTCGTCGGCGGCGTGGGCATCATGAATATCATGCTCGTCTCAGTCACCGAGCGCACCCGGGAAATCGGCTTACGGATGGCGGTTGGCGCACGCGGCAGTGACATTATGCGTCAGTTTCTAGCGGAATCAGTGATGCTCTGTCTGGCTGGCGGCGCGATGGGCATCGGCCTCGGGCGAGGCACATCCTACCTGGTCGCCAAAATCCTGCACTGGCCCACACTGCCCTCGCTGGAGGCCATCGTCGCCTCGGTCCTGGTGTCTGCCTCAGTCGGCATCATCTTCGGTTTCTATCCAGCTTGGAAAGCCTCGCGCCTCGATCCCATCGAAGCGCTGCGCTATGAATGACCCCTTTTCTATGATCACCTCAAAATCACCTTATTTCCTGCTTGGCCTGTGTTTTACCAGTTGCGCGGTGGGCCCCGACTTCAAACTGTCAAACAGCGTTGTGCCTGCCACCTGGGGGTTTGGCAATAGCCAGCTGGCGGCCGCCACCCCGGCCAATCCCGCCGATCTCAGGCAATGGTGGCACCGCTTCAATGATGCCAAACTCAACTCGCTCGTCGAGCAGGCGCTCGATGCCAACCTCGACGTGAAGATCGCCGTGGCTCGTCTTCGCCAGGCACGCGCCCAGCGGCAGGGGGCTGCGGCCTCATTCTGGCCTTGGCTCAATTCATCGGGCGGCGAATCCCAATCGGCTGTCGGCGGATCGGGGTCGGCGGCGGGCAGTTCATCCAGCTATCATGGCTCACTGAGTGCGGCTTGGGAGTTGGACTTGTTTGGCGGCAATCGCCGCAACCTCGAGTCCGCCAGCGCCCGTCAGGCCGCCGTCGCGGCTGACCTTGATGCCACCCGCCTGAGTCTGGCCGCCGAGGTGGCCCTGACGTATTGCCAACTCCGGTCGATTCAAGACCAGCTCACCGTTGCTCACCGCAACCTGAGCACCCAACAGCACAGTTCTGAAATCACCCACGACCGCCGCAGCGCTGGCTTCGCCAGTGATTTGGACGTGGTCAATGCCGATGCCCTCGTCGCCAGTACCAAGGCCCAAATCCCCAGCCTGGAAACTTCCGCCAGACATTCCACCCACGCCATCGCCGTGCTGCTCGGCCGCCCTCCTGCCGATCTGCTCGGTATGCTCACCAAGGTCGCTCCGGTGCCCACGGCATCCGCCACGATACCGACCGGTATTCCATCGGATTTGCTCCGGCGCCGTCCTGACATCCGCAGCGCGGAGGCCAGCGCCCATGCTGCCACCGCCAATATCGGCGTGGCTGTGGCCGACCTGTTTCCCAAGTTCACTCTCAACGGATCCCTCAACCAGCAAAGCGCCAAACTCTCCGACTGGTTGTCGCCCTCAGCCCGATCGAGTTCCTTCGGCCCGTCATTCAACTGGGCCTTGTTCCAAGGTGGGGCCATCCAAGCCAATATCCGCGTCCAGCAAGCCCTGCGCGATCAATCCCTGCTCGCCTACCGAAAGAGCGTCCTCACCGCCTTGCAGGAGGTGGAGGACGCCATGGTCGCCGGATCCAACGAGCAAAAGCGCTGCGCCTCGCTGATCGAGGCGGTCGCCGCCAACCGCCGTGCCGTTGAGCTCTCCACCCAACTTTACACCGCCGGTCAGACGGATTTTATCAATGTTCTCAACGCCCAGCGTTCACTGTTGCAATCCGAAAGTGAACTGACCCTCAGTCATCTCGCTATGGCCACCGATCTCATCGCCCTCTACAAAGCTCTCGGCGGCGGTTGGTGAGCAACCCGTGGCTGCGAGCCTCCGGCCGCAGGTCGTACGTGCCGCGTCTCGCGGCGCGAGCCAGGTGGCTGACCATGATTAGAGAATGCGCCGGGCTGGGCGCGTGCTGCATTCGCTTTACATGGGCGCAGCGGCC
>CAIQXC010000530.1 GCA_903875675.1 Akkermansiaceae bacterium | reverse complement strand
CCCCGGGGCTGCGCGGCTTGCCAAAGAACACCAGCAACGCCTGCCGCGTCATGTAAAATGCCGTTAGTAAGGCTGCCGTCGCTGCTAACAGAAATGGACCGTGCCCGCCGGGCCAGGTTTCTGCTTGGTGCAACACCGCTTCCTTGCTCCAGAAGCCGGAGAACACGAACGGGAAGCCAGCCAGAGCCATCATGCCGATGGCATAAGCGAAGAATGTTTTGGGCATCGCCTTGGCCAGTCCACCCATGCGGCGGATGTCCTGCTCGTCATGGCAACCGTGAATCACCGAACCAGCGGATAGGAATAACAGGGCCTTGAAGAACGCATGGGCTATCAAATGAAACATGGCTGCCGCCACCCCGCCGGTTCCCAGCGCCACCATCATGAATCCGAGTTGGGACACCGTCGAATACGCCAGGATGCGCTTGATATCATTTTGCCCGAGCGCCACGCAGGCGGCATACAGCGCGGTGATGCCGCCGATCCAAGCGGTGGCGCTCAGAGGCAGGCCGGTGATGCCGCTGTTCATGAAAATCGGGTGGGTGCGAGCAACGAGGAATACCCCGGCCGCCACCATCGTCGCCGCATGAATCAACGCAGATACCGGGGTCGGTCCTTCCATCGCGTCTGGCAGCCACGTGTGCAACGGCACTTGACCGGATTTGCCCATGGCACCTACTAACAAAAGTAGTGCCGCTGCCGCCGAGACCGTCAGGCCGCCGACCGTGGTGATGCCCGCCAAGGAACCGAGGACATCGGTTTCCAGCAGGCCGCGGCCGTGGTCGAAAAACAACAGCGTGTGAGATTGGCCGTAGAGCCAGATCATACCGAGGAAAAACGCCATGTCGCCCACCCGGGTGGTGATGAAGGCTTTCTGCGCCGCTGCTGCCGCCGAGGGTTTTTCAAAATAATAACCGATCAACAGATAGGACGCGAGCCCGACCAATTCCCAAGCCATGAATAACAGCAGCAAACTGTTGGAATAGACGACCAGCAACATTGCGCCGGAAAACAGCGAGAGAAAACAGAAGAACCGGCCAAAGCGCAGCTCATGCTTCATGTACCCGGTGCTGTAGATGAAAATCCACAGCGCCACAAACGTCACCATCGCCCCCATTGCCGCACTCAGCGGATCTAACACAAGGCCGACTTGCAACGCCACGTCGCCAAAGCTGAACCACGTGTAAACCGGCGGCTCAGGTGCCGCGTGGCCGTGCACCGGAGTGAGTGAGCAGGCTAGGCCCGCGACCGCAATGACACAGGATACCAGCAGCGCGCCGATCGCCAGCCACGAGGCGGGTCGGCCCATTCGGTTAGGCATGAAAGCGGTGATACCACCAGCCAGCAGCGGCAGCAGCGGCACCAGCCAGAGCAGGGTTGGGAGATAGGGGGAGAGCGCGTCAGCCATGGAGGGAATCGAGGCGGTTGAGATCGGTGGAACGGGTGCGGCGGAAGTTCATCAGGATGATGGCCAAACCCACTGCGGCCTCGGCCGCCGCGATGGCAATGGAAAATAACACAAACAACGGACCGGTTAGGTCGGCGTCTTGCGGGCCGTAGCGCCAGAAGGCGATGAAGTTGAGGTTGGCGGCGTTGAGCATCAGCTCGATGCCGACGAGGACCAGAATGGCGTTGCGGCGGCTGAGCACGGCGAAAAGGCCGAGCACAAAAAGCAGCGCGGAGAGTGTGAGGAGCAAGGGGAGGGGAGTCATCGGCTGGCTGGGGGTTCGGGTTTGTCGCCGGTCTCGCGGGCAAACAAGGCCGCGCCTATCAACACGGCGGTGAGCAGCACGCCCACCGCCAACACCGCCGGCACCGAATTTTCAAATAACTCCCTGCCCAACGCCTGCACCGGCAGCGCAGGATTGGCCTCGACCGCAGATGACGTCGGCAGGTCTTTGGAAAACGCAAACAGCAACAGGCCCAGAACTGGGAGGACGCAGGCCAGTCCTACGCCCAGAGAGCGCGGACGGCGGTCGAGTTCCGCCGCCTCATCGCCCGGCCGGGTGATGAGCAGGGCGAAGACGATGAGAATGGCCACCCCGCCGATATATACCATGAATTGGATCAAGCCGATGAACTCCGCCCCAATCGTCAGATAGAGAACCGCCACCAGGGCCAGCGTTAGAGCCAGCAATAGTGCAGCGTGGACCGGCCGTGCCTTCCACACGGCACCCAGCGCGGCGAGGAGGATCAATGGGGATAGAATGAGCAGAGGAATCATTCGGCGTAGTGGTAGGTGCGAATGGCTGGGGCCATGCGGCGGTTGAAAATGACGGTGATGATGATGAACGGAACCACCAGGACGGCCGAGCACAGCAGCCAGCCGAGTGCCCCTTCGCCCGAGAATTTCCACAGTGCAGCCACCGGCAGGGTGAGCAGTGCGATAGGAATGAGGCACAACCAAGCGAAGCGCATCAACTGGTCGATGCGCACTCGAGGGAAGGTGCCGCGCACCCACAGGAACACGAAGATGACCACGGCGAGTTTGCCGAAAAACCAGATCCACGATGGCACGAAATCCAGGCCGGGCAAGGGTGCCTGCCAGCCGCCGAGGAACAAGGTGATGCCGAGGCCGGAGATGGCGAAGAGGCCGAGGTATTCGCCCATGAAGAACAAGGCGTACTTGAAGCCGGAGTACTCGGTCATGTGCCCCGCCACAATCTCAGACTCGCCTTCCGGCAGGTCGAAGGGGCAGCGGTTGCTCTCGGCGTTGGCTGCTATCGCAAACACGATGCCCGCGACAAACCCCCAAGGCGTTAGAATGTTCCACGCCGGAATGAACCCGAGATGATATCCCGCCTGGTTTGCCACGATGCCGGCCAGCGACAAGGTGCCGGAGAGCATCACCACGCTCAGCGCCGAGATGATGAGCGGCAATTCATAACTCACCATCTGCGAGATGGCTCGCATCGCACCAAGCATCGGAAATTTCGAGCCGCTGGCCCAACCGGCAATGAACACCGCCACTTCGGTCATGGTGCCCACCGCAAAAAAGAATACCAAACCGAGCTCCAAGGGCACCGGGTTCCACTCGCGGCCATAGGGAATGACGCCCAGCGCCAGAATCGACGGCAGCACAATAAGAATCGGTGCTAACAAATGTAGGAACCACTCAGCCTTGCTCGGAACGATGTCCTCCTTGGTGAGCATTTTGATGCCGTCGGCCACGGGTTGCAGAATGCCGAAGATCCCCGCTCGGTTCGGGCCGAGGCGGTTCTGGATGCGCGCCAACGTCTTGCGCTCAATCAGCGACAACAGCGCGAAGGCCGATAGAAACACCCCCACCACCGTGCCGGCCGCTGCGGCAAAGGACCCCAACGCCACCAGCCAGGCCGGGGCTCCGACGGCTTCCAGCACGAATTCCACCAAATGTTGCGGCAGCAGCGGCAGCGCCTCACCGGTGAGCATCGGTGGCCGGGTGCCGGCCGCCCATCCCGATGACGTTAGTACGCCCGTCAACAGGCCGATCAGCGCGGGCAATCTCATGCGGCAGCTCCTCCTTTGATATTCATTTCCCGTTTGTTTTCAATAGGTTACAATTTTGGCCATGCCCCCCGCTTAGGGGATTCCATCGATTCCTTGCAGATGTCTTCGCTTCGCATGCCAGCGCTTGCCAGAGCGCGGCTGTGCTTGGGCGAAATCAAACGGCTGTTGATAAAAAGCAAATTCATGCGGATGAGAGGCGCGTTGCTGCGGGCCGGGGCTGACGCCCCCGGGCAGTTCTCTCCACCTCCCGCTACCGAAGCAAGTCTTTTTTTTCCATTTTGACAGTCACTCATTCGGATAAAAACTTCTGGATTTCAAGGGCTGGCGGTTGCAGATATCGCCGAAATTTCAGTCAGCCAACGACTGGGAAATTCGCGGATTTTTCCCTGATCTGGAGGCATTTGAGGCGCTGCCGGGATTTGCGGGATTGCCAAGCGCCTGCTGCCCCGCTTGCATCCGTTCGCCGATGGCCAACGCATTCTCATTCGATTCCCTCAACCAAGCCCAGCGCGAAGCCGTCGGTGCCCTCGATGGCCCCGTCATGATCCTGGCCGGGGCCGGCACCGGAAAAACCCGCACGGTCACCTGCCGCATCGCCCACATGCTCGAAAAGCGTGTGCCGCCTGCCGACATTCTTGCCGTGACGTTCACCAACAAGGCGGCCAGCGAGATGCGCGAACGCATCGGCGGCATGGTCTCGAAAAAGGCCGCCGCCGACATGACCGTGTGCACGTTTCACTCGCTGTGCGTTCGCATCCTGCGCGGCGGTATCGACAAACTCGGCTACAAACGCAATTTCTCCATCTGCTCCCACTCCGATCAGGTCGGGCTCATCAAGCAATTGTTAGTCCGCAAGGGCGGCAGCGATGAAAAAGTGAAGCCAGACGCCGTGTTGGCGGCCATTTCCAAGGCGAAAAACCAGGGGGACGACCCCGCTGAGATTCCGGACGACTACTTTGCGATGCTTGCCGTCGCCTATCAAAATGAACTGCGCGCCCAGAACGCCGTGGATTTTGACGACCTGCTGCAGCTCGCCGAGAAGGTTCTGCGTGAGCACGCCGACGTCCGTTTGCACTTCCAGCAACGCTACCGCCGCGTCACCGTCGATGAGTTCCAGGATACGAACGCGCTGCAAATGCGCCTGCTCCAACAACTCGTCAAAGATCCCTATCACGTCTGCGTGGTCGGCGACGACGACCAATCGATCTATGGTTGGCGGGGCGCGGAGGTTGCCAACATCCTGCAATTTGAAAAATTTTTTCCTGACCCGAGGATTATCCGGTTGGAGGAGAACTATCGTTCGACCCACGCCGTGCTGCACACCGCCAACAGCCTGATCAAGCACAACCGGGGTCGGCGTGAGAAGATCCTTCGTTCCACCCGCAAGGGAGGGGATCCGGTGCGGATTGTGGCGATGCCCGGCGACGACGAGGAGGCCGAGTTTATCGCGGAGGAGATTCTCGCCGAAAAAGCCGCGGTTGGCCGTGAATGGGAACACTTTGCCGTGTTGTTCCGCACCAACGGGCAAAGCCGCAAGCTGGAACTCGCCTTCCGAGAACGCAAGATCCCCTATCGGATGGTTGGTGCCCAGAGTTTTTACGACCGCCGGGAAGTGCGCGACGTGCTCGCCTACGCCCAACTCCTCGTCGCCCCAGATGCCGATGTGCCCCTGCTGCGCATCCTCAACGCCCCTAACCGAGGCATCGGCCAGTCCACCGCCGTCCTTGCCACCGAGTGGAGCCGCGAACACCACGAAAGCGTCTGGCAGGCGCTTTGCGACCCGGATTTCACCTATCAACTCGGCAGCAAAACCCGCCACTGCATCGAGGCATTTGTGGCCCTCATCGCCGGTGCCAAAAACCGCATTGATATCAATCATGACAACCCCGCAGAGATTCTCAACGCTTTGATCAAGGAAATTGAATACCTGCCGTGGATCGAGCGCTCGTGCAAAACCGACAGCGAACGCCAACAGCGCGGCGAAGGCATCCAAAGCGTCATAGAAAGCCTCCGCAACCAAGCCGCCAAAGGGAAAAGCCTCCAAGCCTTCCTCGACGACAGCGCCCTGGCATCCGACCGCGAGGACGAGGATTTGGAGAAAAAACAAGGTGCCACCCTCATCACCTTGCATGCCTCCAAGGGGTTGGAATTTCCCATCGTCTATCTGGTCGGCCTTGAGGAAGGGTTCCTGCCGCACACCCGCTCCATCGCCGAGGGCACCAAGGACGAGGAGCGCCGCTTGCTCTACGTCGGAATCACCCGTGCCCAGGACCTTCTAACCATGACCTATTGCGCCACCCGGATCAAATGGGGCCAGCAGACGGGTTGCCAACCTAGCTCCTTCATTTGTGAGCTCGACGACGAGCACCTCATCCATACCACCTACGACGCGATTCTCGGTGCCGAACCCAGCACCGATGAACTCGACAACTTCTTCGGCAGCCTCAAGGGATTGCTGGACGGAATCTGAGGAGGTGGCGGTTTGGCCACAGGTCGCCGGGGCGGAAGATGCCGACGGGGGTGATGATGCCAGTGATGAGGTCCGGCGGGGTCACGTCAAAGCCGGGATTGTAGGCGTCGCTGGACGGATTGGCCACCCGCACGTATTCGCGGCGGCCTGAATCGGTCAGTCCCCACGCGCCCAGCACCTCGGCGGGATCGCGCTCCTCGATCGGTATGTCCGCGGCATTGCGCAGGTTCCAGTCGAGGGTCGAGAGCGGAATAGCGACGTAGAACGGCACGCCGTGGCGCTTGGCGAGCACCGCCTTGGTGTAAGTTCCAATTTTGTTAGCGACATCGCCGCTGAGGCCGAGGGTGCGATCGCTGCCGACGATGACCAGATCGATTTGGCCTCGAGCGAACAACAGGCCTGCGGCGTTATCGGCGATGATCTGGTGGGAAATCCCCTGTTGTGCGAGTTCCCATGCAGTTAGGGTGGCTCCCTGCGAGCGTGGGCGGGTTTCATCACAATAGACGTGAAAGGCACGGCCTTGTTGCTGGGCGGCGTAGAGCGGGGCGGTGGCGCTGCCAATATCCACAAACGCCAGCCAGCCGGCATTGCAGTGGGTGAGCACGCGCATCCCCTCGGTGATGAGCGGCGCGCCCACCTCGCCCAAGGCCCGGCAGTGGGCCACGTCCTCGTCGGCAAATTCCTCCGCAGCTGATAGAGCCAGCGCCTGTCGCTCCGCCACCGTGGCACCGGCCCGCATTTTGCAAAGCACCTCGAGCATGGCATTGACCGGATCCACCGCCGTTGGGCGGGCGTCGCGCAGGGTCTCGAACACGCGGGTGACTTGCGCCTCGAATCGAGTCAAGTTGCTGCCGCGAAAGGCCCGTGCGCCTTGGGCCAAGCCGTAGGCGGCGGTGGCACCGATGGCTCCGGCACCCCGCACGAGCATATCGCTGATGGCGAGGGCGGTGGCGCGAAAGTCTGGCGTGCCGATCACTTGGAAGTCGTGGGGCAGCAGGCGTTGGTCAATCAAGCGCACCTGGTTGGCGGGCTCGTCGAAAGCCACGGTGCGAAAATGTTGCTTCTCGCCGTGAAGGGTCACTTGCATATCAATCAGGTGGTTTGCGGGTTTCAGCCATATCCATGATGGTCATGCCGTGGCTGTTGGCGTCGTGCGCTTGGTCCCGTCGTGGAGCCGTGCTGCACCCGTCATTTGCCTTCGCGTTGCCGCCAACGCAAGACGAAATTGCCAATGGCAGATGCCAATTGCAGAAGGGGAATAGATGCTGAAAAATTCGTCGGATGGCGAGGGGGGATCGGCAGAACTCAGTGTTCGACCTCAAAAGTGCCACGAGGTCGAGCAAGCTCAAATGTTACCATGCGAGCAGCAACCGCCGGGTTGGCGGATAGAGTTGGAGAGTAAGTCGCCGCATGACTCATCTGAAAAATAGTGAAAAGCCTCAAATTTCAGGCATTGATAATCAACGGATTACAGCGACTTGCTCAGGAGGACTG
>CAIQXC010000529.1 GCA_903875675.1 Akkermansiaceae bacterium | reverse complement strand
CGAACGGCCCATCCTGGAACTTGACGATTGGCGGGGCCGCTAGCCGTGCCGGATATCCTCAAAAACATTCGTCTTCAACTAACATGGAAAAACCTCTTCATTCCGTGCATTCCGTGCTCTCCATGGTTAGAAGAAATTTCAACCAAGAATTCAGCCGCACTCCCCAACGATCTTCCTTGACGGTCCGAGAATAATAGGTATTTTCTCGCCGGGTGAAACACAGCCCCCTTTTTTCAAGTCACAACCTGATATCATGAACCCAAACATCCCATCTGTTGTCGCCAAGATTCGTGCGGTTTTGTTCATATTATTGCCATTTCAGGCACAAGCCAGTTTGACGGTTGTAAACATCAACGGCACCGATCTCATATACGATTCTGTGGAAAATATCACCTGGACCCGCGACGGGGATATATCAGGCAAATCGTTCACCGCCTGGCAGGACGCACACGACTGGGCGTCGAGCCTGAGCTTTGCCGGGATGGAGGCCGTGAGCTGGCAGTTGCCCGATCAGGCGCAGTTCACCTCATTATTTACCCAGCTGGATCCCATTGGAGCGCCGAGCACGCCGGGGGCGGATCACAAATACGGCAGTTCAGTGGCGTTTGGTGAAGGCCCGAATGACTTTGCCGCCAACGTCAACCCGGTGTATTGGAGCGACACCCAAGGTGTGAACTTCAATTTTTATTATGGCTACGAGGGCAGCGACACGAGTTCGTTCAGCCCGCCACCCTATGCTGCTTGGGCGGTGGCGGAGGTGCCCGAGCCATCCCTCGGGAGCTTGCTGGCCTTGGGCCTGGCCGCTTGCGTGGGTTATCGCAAGCGCGGTGCGCTGTCGGCTTGAGTCGGGCAGGCCTGTAAGCGGCAGGATGGCAAGGAGCCCCTCTAATGCCCCCAGATTGCGGTCCCTGGGGCCAGTCCCGAATGGCGATACGGTGTGATGTGACGCATTTACGTTACGTGACAAAAGCTCCTCAGTCTGACATTCTTGCGCCGCGTAACCCGATGGTCTTTCAAAACACATCAAATCATGAATAATGCCACACCTTTGCATCTGCTGTTCGCCGGCCTGCTGGCCTGTGCCAGTCACGCCGGCTCGCTTGAATCCGATTTTGCCCAACCACCGGAAACCACCCGGCCCCGTTGTTATTGGTATTGGATGGACGGCCAGATCACCAAGGACGGCATCACTCGCGATTTGGAAGCGATGAAGCGCGTTGGCATTGGCGAGGGCTACATTGGCGTCATTGTACCCCATGGGATAAAAGTACCGACAACGCCGAGAACCGTCGATAAAATGAAAATCATGCTTAAGATTGCTGGGCGACTGGGTGAGGATCTGGAGCTCATAATTCGGGGGGCGTTATCGTCACCGGGATTGATCAATCTGTCGTATGACTAATACAACCCCAAGCAGACACCTACCAAAGCAGAACAAGGCATCGCACCGAATGACCGTTAAGCCCCACAACTGCCAATCCATCCCCAGCCCAGCCGCCGGTCATCGGTGGATATAGACGTTAGCCAAGAAACAAAAATTCAATAGCGCTCACAGAATAGCCGGAACCAAACTAAATATGAAATGGCTTGAATACTCAGGATTCGCAACCGCCACGATAGTTGTCGCACAGATTCTTTCCGGACTCATTGGAACTTTCTCTATCGGAACGGGCGTGATCGGTTTGACTCATGGCTCATTTGAAGGATTAATGAGTATCGCGTCAGGCATCGTATTTCTCGGAATCTTCTTTGCACTCGCCAGGATTCTAAACATCGCCAACCCCAATAAAGACGGCTAACAATAAAGGGTGCAGCGAAATGGAGGCTCTGTCGAGCCCCCATTTCGCTGCACCCTTTATTGTTCGACTTTTGGATCATTTTCTGGGAGATGGATCTGATGTCTTCACTAGGGTGTCATAGATCACCTTCACTTGGGCGGTCAAATCAAACTCATCTCGCGCAAATAGCAAAACTGGTGCCTCGGAGGTCGAGAATCCATCCGCATCGAAGATGATACCACTCGGGTGCAAAGCCTCTCCTACTGCGTTCACAGCCTCGCGTAGTCGGTCGGTCTGCTCTTTCGTTGGCGCTGAGGACCCAACGATGGATGACGCTCTGATAAAGTGCATCGGGGATATCTCGCCGGTGATGGCTACTCCGACAGGCAGGGAACCGCTGCGATCATTGATAGGTTCGGTCGTGATTGTGTCCTCTTGATGTCGATCCTGGGCGCGAGAGGCAATGTGAGTAGAATCCTGTTCCCCGATGCTCGATTCCTCCAACTTCGTGTCTCTGAAAGTTGTGGTCTCATCAGCTCGTCGTGCCCGTGCCACTCGGTCATCCGAGATGAGAAAGCGAAAACCCTTTCCGATTCGCTCAAATCCTATGATCGCCATCAAGATTATCAAGGCGACAATGATGGTGGCTGGAATCTTCATGTCTTTGTCGAACGATTGAGTGCTCCTACGGGAGCGATTGAAAGGAAAATGGATCGAGATTGAGTAGCTTATGGCCCGTTAGGAGGCACGACTTGTTCGGCCTCGTCCGGCGTCTAGCGTGATTGCTGGGTGTCATGGTGGTCGATAAATACTTGCGTCTGATGCAAGCTGGTAGCTGAGTGTGGGTCATCTCCTGATAAGTGTCCATCGCTGTCATCGGGAGAGTAGAAGCCTATCAGGCATGACGGGTTGTGATGCCGTAACCATCGGAGCACGAAGATGATGTCCTCGTAGCGCATGGCAGCCTCGAAGCCAGTCTGAGCTGGCGTGTGTAGAGCCAAGAACGCCTTCGTATGCGATGTGAAGCCGTAATCTAAACGCAAGCCACGAGGCTCTGCCCAATACACCGCCCAAGGCTCTCGACTAATCCACAAAGCCACGTTGAGCTTGTGGCGGGCCAAGTAGTGGAGGGTGCCCATGACAAGTGCTACTGAGAGAATTAAGGCTCCAAGAAACCGCTCGTCAACCGCACAGAAAACGATGCCTACCGCCATCATGAGTATGGAAATCACAGCCGTAATCCACAATCCCCGTCTTGGAGCTACTGTGAGCCTGCGATAAATGTCTGCTGGTGGAGAGTCCTCAAACGTCGTGCTAGAGCCGGGATCAAACTCTCGAATCGGGATGAATGCGTGGTGCATAATGTTCGAGTGGGGATACTGCTTCTTGGCCGAACGTCTAGCTCATCCACGGCGGGGATGGAAGCCTGAATTCAAACATGAACGTTACCCGCCGTTGGATGGAGCGTCTTGTTCGCCTTGGTTCTTTGCGATTGCGATAACCTCGGCCAGATCCTTCCTCAGTTCCGGATCCAGCTTCGATAGGTCGTGATCAGGAAGATGGAATACCTCTACTCGATCCTCTTTCGATTCGGTGGTGAACTGACCCGCGTCATCCGCTGCCTTGCGTGTTACGGTGAAGTGCCGGTACACGGCTGAAATGATCTCCCCATCCTTGAAGTGACACTGCCACTGCCTTCCTTCCGCGAAGTGTTCAGCGACCGCATCAATGGTGACGATCTTCCCGGCAACCGACGTCACGGCGATGTTGCTTCCACCGCACGCCTGCTCCCAATCCTTGTTTTCCGTCTTGGGCTTGTCTGCCAACGCCGCGAAAACACCTGCGAAGAGTGACAGTCCGATTAGGATCAGGGCTTTCATGATTTGAGGCGAACGTCGAGCCCTGCCGCCGGCGCGCAGGATGGTTGTTGAGCTGAGATTGTGGTGCTGAAGCCGGTCGGGCAGCGGCGATTTGTTAGCCTTCTTCATTTGTTGCTTTTCTGACATTCCCCTTCGACCATGCCGCGCATTCCAAGATAGTTCGGTTCATGAATCGGAGTAAAAACCACGGCCGTCGCTTGGGTATATTTCTTCCCCTCCTGCGGAGGCAGCCTATCAGCTCTTTCCCCTGAATCCGCATAATCCGCAAAGGCGTCACCTACCCTCTTGTTGTGGACAATCTGGATCAGAACTTGCTCGATCATGTCATTCATAAAGACCGCAAGAACTTCGCCCTTTCGTAGCTGAAAATCAGGAACATCTGAGGAAAATTCCTTGAGCATCTTCTTGGCCTTGTCTTGATCATCGGTCCAAACACAGTAGCGGCGATCCGTAACCTCCCGCTGATAGAGCGGATATTCATGGATGACCCTGTGTTTGAGAGGCTGGAGTTCGATAGGCTGATGCGGAACAATCTGGATATGCTGCGTATCCTGGTCGAGATTCTTACAGTGATCTGATGCCGAGGCATCTCCTCGGATTATCAGGTGCGATAGCCACCCCAACGCAAAGACTAGGACAGTCAATGCGATGTACATTATTTTGCGCATACTATTCATGGCTAACGTTTGCTGTGATACCAGCCGCGATGTTGAGGTGAAGTTGGTTGGTGAAAGGATAGG
>CAIQXC010000528.1 GCA_903875675.1 Akkermansiaceae bacterium | reverse complement strand
GCGATTTTGAAACCACGGATTTGACGGATGGCACGGATGGGAGAGAGGTCACGAATTGGCTTGTGCAAGGGCGGCCTTGCCGAGAGTTGTGAGGCGGTATTTCTGGTGACGGCTGTTGGGTTTATCCGGGATGGTGTATTCTGCCAGACCCTCTTTCAACGCGGGTGTGATGTAGGTTTCCCGCAGGCGGCGGCGGCTTTTGAGCGCAAAAGCGCTACGGATTTCCTCGTTTCCAAGGGGACCCTGTTCGCCGAGCAGGCAGATCAAACGCACGATGGATTCACTGACTGGTGCCGTGACTGGTGCCGTGACTGGTGCCGTGACTGGTGCCGTGACTGGTGCCGTGACTTGAGGGGTGACTTCGGGGGCATGGAAGGTGACGGTCACTCCGAGGTGCTCTTCCGACTGCCATTGTGGATCGCGCAGCCCATGATCGCGGCACTGCTGGATCATGAGCACGCTGCCGCGGCCGGCTTTTTCCATGAGGCCGCGCAGGTAGAGCACATGGGCGATATCAGGGTTTCTGAGAACGGAGAGTCGGCCTTTTGTTAGGCTGTCCGTGGTGACTCCATCGGGCAGGCAGCCGGAGTTATGGATTTCGAGCCGGCGCGGATAAATATGAATGCTGACGCCACCCGAAGCGGCGCTGTAGTCGCGGTGGGCCAAAGCGTTGATGAGGGCTTCCCGCACGGCGGCTTCGGGATAGAGCGGGGAGTCCTGGCGTTTCGGGCTGCCCTTGACGAAGCGGGCGATGGTGGGTGTGTTGCGGACGATGAAGGTATATGTGTCCTCGAAGATGGCGTGCAGTGGGCCTTCGAACGACTTCATGTCGCGGTAGGTGTCGCCTGCCTTGTCGGAGTTGTAGCACATGGCGCGGATGCGAACCTGCGGCAGTCGGAGGGCCGGATTGCGGGTGAACAGGACATCCCCTGAATTTGTTAGTCGGCCGTATTTGGACGCGGCAAAGTCCTCGAGCACCATCAACGGGTCGTCCTCGTTGCGGAAGAAAGCGCGGCGGGAACGGTGAGCGTCGGCAATCGCGGAGCGGACCTCGTCGGCAGCCACATCGTATTGCGCATCCGCCAGGGAGAAGCGGCGCTCCCAGCGTTCCGGTTCGATCTGACGGCGCATCACAATATCGCGGATTGTTTCGGCATCCGCTTTTTGCGTGGCGTCGCCCGAGCGAATATAGATCACGTCGCGGAAGGCGTAGGGCACGTCTTTGCCGGCGGGCACTTCGATGACGATGACCGGCTTGCCTCCCAAATCCTGAGTTTGCACCGAAACGAGCGCCTTGGGGGAAACGCCTTCATGCAGGCGCTTCTCCAGCATGGCGAGGGCATCCGGCGAAGCATCCACACCGGGCACCGCACCGCGGTCGTCCACGCCGCAAATGAGGTAACCACCGGAGGCGTTGAGAAATCCGCAAATGACCCGGCCAAGGGCATCCACATTCCTCACAGTGGACTTGAACTCCACGCGTTGCCCTTCACCTAGGGAAAGCAGCTCCTGAATTTGGTGTGGTGTCATGTCTCACCTCCTTTCTGTGGGAGTGGCGAGCCGTTCTCGAAATTCTCCTTGATGAATTCCTCGACCTCCTGATAGCGGAAGAATTGCGAGCCCACAAAGAGAGAGCCGTCTTCTGTGGAGCGAAACTTTTGAACCCAATTGCCATCGCGATCGGCCAAGGGCGTCTTGTCGGCGTCAATCGTCGCCTCCTCGTAAAGATCAAGCACCCGCAGGTCATCGAGGATCGGGCGGTTCTTGAGCTTGAGTTTATTGCGGCCTACCGCGCCTTCAAAACCCAGGTTTCGCAGCAGCCCTCTGGCAAAAACCACATGATCGTGGGCTAAAATCCAGCGCGGCTTCTTCAACTCGATGGCTCGCCGCATCTCCCGATGGGTGATGGAGGGCTCATCAGGATTGTCAGTGTCCTGCCCGCTGCCGTAGTGCGGCGTGATGATGCCAAGAAACAAGTTGCATTTTTCAACCGCGGCGAGGCAGTTTTGAAATGCGTTGCGGTTTGAGCGAACCGGCACGGTGCCTTTGTGAGACATCCAAACCTCGTAGCCGTATGCGGTGAGCAGGGTGTAAACACGATCCAGCAGTTCTTCGATGCCGTAAACGGTCGAAGAAACAAGGATGGTGAGTTTTGGTTTTGCTTTGCTCATTTTGCGGGGGCGGTGAGGAGAGTTTGCAACGAATCACGGACTTTACGCGAGCTTTCCAGCCAGCCCGTGAGAGCATCGGGCAACGCTGTGGTGGCCGTTTTGGTGGCGGCATCCGTTTGCGCCTGCGTTTCCCCACCGACATAGAGCGGGATGCTCAGATTTCCCTCCTTCGCGCGAATTTCCTCAATGGGCACGACGCGGGTGAATCCGGGCTCGTCTTTGAAGTCCTGATAGGCGCGGACGACGCGCTGGAGGTGCTCGTCGGTGAGGAAGCTCTGGGCGCGTTCGCGGGTAACTTCGTTGACTGCGTTGATAAAGAGGATTTTCCCGCGCCGGGATTTGGGCTTCTGCGTGCGGCAGACGACGACGCAGGCTTCCATGGGCGAGTTGTAGAAGAGATTCGGGCCGAGGCCGAGAACACATTCGATGAGGTCGGCTTCGATGAGCTTGCGGCGCATGTCCGCCTCCTCCTTGCGGAAGAGGACACCGTGGGGCCAGAGGACGGCGCAGCGCCCGGTCTTGGGCTTGAGGCTTTGCAGGATGTGCTGCTGGAAGGCGTAGTCGGCGCGGCCCTGCGGCGGGACGCCAAAAATATTGCGGCCCCAAGGGTCGGCGGCGAAGGCTTCGCGGTTCCACTGTTTGATGGAGTAGGGCGGATTGGCCAGCACGACATCGAAGCGCTGGAGGCGGTCGCCTTCGACGAGCTTCGGTTCGGCCAGGGTGTCGCCGCGCTCGATCCGGAAATCCTCGATACCGTGGAGAAAGCAATTCATCCGGGCGATGGACGAGGTCATCAAATTCCGTTCCTGCCCGTAGAGTTTCACGTTCCGCCACTCTTTCCGATGCCGCCGCAGGTGG
>CAIQXC010000527.1 GCA_903875675.1 Akkermansiaceae bacterium | reverse complement strand
TGGCAGTTGTTAGCCAAGAGAGTGTTCCATCCAGCTGCGACATTTTGCTGGTCCGATCGGACCAGCGAAATGTCGCGACAGGAGCTTGCACCGCCGATGGGCTGACAACGACGAGACTAACCGGGCCGGAAGTTACCCGCATCTGGAGCGCCAGTGACCGCCGGGACCTTCCGTATTGCACTGGATCGCGAGAAGCTCAAAGCCACTCGCCGCCACGAAGGCCAGTATTTGCTTCGCAGCAACCTAACAGGAGAAAATCCCGCCGAACTTTGGCGCAACTATATCAACCTCGTGCGCATCGGAGAAAGCTTCCGCACATTCAAGGGAGACCTCGGACTGCGCCCCGTCTTTCACCAACTCGACGGACGCATCGAAGCCCGCGTCTTCATCAGTTTTCTCGCCTACTGCCTGCACGTCACCCTTGAGCAATACAACAAGAAGGAGGCCACTGGCTTGAGTTCCCGCAGCGTGCTGGAGCGGATGAGCGAGATCCAGATGCTCGATGTGACCATCCCTGCCACCGACGGCCGCGAACTGCGGATGAAGCGCTACACCAAGCCCGAAAAGGTTCGCCAGCTACTGCTCGACCAACTCGGCGTCAACCTGCCCGCCCAGCCCCCGCCCGAAATCAGAAATCCAATGCCTGTGGTGGAGACCTTTTGAGAAAATGAACGCAATCTCAACGAATTGAATCAGAAAAGCACACGAACAGCGAAAATCGGGCTAACGGCAGCAACTTTGGCTTTTCAATGACTCTAACGGGTAACGAGCATTTCGCGGGTGACGAGATAGTTAGCGGCGCAGCGTGGGCATTGGACGGTGATGGAATCGTCGTCGTGGAAGAGTTCGTCGAGACGGTTTTTCCAACCACTTAGAATCGGCAGGATCCGGGCCAGATCACATCCGCAGTGGAAGCGCAAGCGACGGGTTTCCAGCAACGTGGTCTCCTCCCGCACGCCGATGGCCGCCACCGCCGCCTCGTCGAGGCCGGCGAGCCACTCCAAATCGCAATCCGGCTGGGCCGCCACCAGCGCGAACGATTCATCGGGCAGACGGAAGGCGCGGGCTGGCCGTTGTTCGGATTGGGCATAGTATTGGGCCAGCCACGCCACGGGATCGGTGCCGTCCACCTCCACGGTGGACATGCGGGGTGCGACGTCTTCGTTAGTCGTGGTCTGAGAATAGAAAAAGTTGCGGTCGGGCTCACGCACGCCTTCGGTGAAGATGCGGCCGGTGACGGCTTCGGTGAGGGAGCCGCCGGTGACAAACAGGTTGATGCGCGGAGCACGCAGATTGACCGTCCAGGCGATGGTTTCGGCCCACGGGCGGGCCACGAGCTGCAAGCTGAGGATGGCCAGTGCGTCCTTGAGCATTTGGTCGAGTTGACCGGGCGGACGGATGGAATGCTGCATCAGGTGCAGGTAGTAGTCGATATAGAGCGGCGTGAATTGCCCGCGCAACAGCAGGGCGTTGCGGTGGCGCACGAAGATGGATTCAATGGTAGTAAAGTCTTCAGGGAGTTGCATGGGGGTGGGTGGATGGGTGGCTATTCTAGTGTCTAATCCATCATCTACAATCAAGCGGGTTTAATTTTCTCGTGAACTGCCAGAACGTTTGTTCGTCGATGGTCCGTTTACTGAGTTCTGAAGTCAACCGGTCAGATGCCCCGCCACGGGAAATATTTGCAAGTCTTAACAATGTTTTGCAAAGCGGGTGTGAACGGGTATAATCCGGCCATGAGACCGATTTTTCATGCCTTGTTTGGGGTCGTTGTCCTATTTTCGTTCAATGCTTGCCAGACGACTCCCGGCAAACAGGAACCGAACGTGGGCCCCTTCGACAGCCAAGGCCGTTACGTGGATGCCTGGGCCGATGATGAGACGAAGTGGCGGCCATACACGCCCAAAGACGTGGAAGTGGATCCACCCAGGATTGCATCGAACGAACAACCGTCGCCAAATTCAGTACCACTGCCCACCGGTGCCGTCGCTTCGACTCAGGTACCGCCCACCTATAGCGGATCAGGTTCCTCAAGGACAACGACCAAGGCAACCGGCAACAAACCCAAGATCGACACGGATCGGACGGCCAAGACTGGCAGCAGCAAGACCAAGATCGACACGGATCGGACGGCCAAGACCGGCAGCAGCAAGACCAAGGGAGACACGGATCGGACGGCCAAAACCAACAGCAAGACCAAGGGAGAAACGGATCGTTCAACAGCCAAGACTGGCAGCAGCAAAACCAAGGGCGATACGGATCGGACTGCCAAAACCTCTTCGAAAAACCCATCTGGCACGGCCAAAACCGCCACCAAACCCAAGAGTGCGATCGTTCACCACACGGTCAAGTCGGGAGATTCGCTTTACAGCATAGCGGCGAAGTATGGTTGCTCGGTGAATGCCCTCAAGGAAGCCAACGGGATATCCGGCAGCATGATCCGGGACGGCAAGAGCTTGGTCATTCCAGCCCGCAAGTGAGCATGATGAGCTTGCGGGAAGGCGGGCTCAACCCGACGCTGCGCCGGTGATTTCCCCTGGTGCAGTCATCATTTCGGTCTTGCCGGTCTATTTGCTCCTCGTGGCGGGGGCATTGCTGCGCAAAGCCGGTGTGCTGCGTCCCGAACATGACGCCGGAGCCATGCAGGTGGTTTACTCGGTGATGCTGCCGTGTTTTATCCTCGACCAAATCCTCGGTGCCGAGGTGTTGCGCAGCGGAACAGCGGTCGCTTGGGGCATCACTCTCGGCTTTGCCCTGCTCCTCTCAGGAATGCTCACAGCCTGGTGCATGGCCCGGATCTTGGGGCTGGAACGCGGCACCGGCCTGCGCACGTTTACCGTCGCCGCCGGTTGCCAAAACTACGGCTTCACAGCCATCCCCGTGCTCTCGATCCTCTGGGGCAGCAGTGCCTGTGCCATGCTTTTCGTCCACAATATCGGCGTCGAACTGGCCATGTGGTCGGCTGGCGTCATGATCATCAGTGGCCAACACAAGGTCCCTTGGCGCAAACTCGTCAATGGCCCGATCGTCGCCGTGGCCCTCGGCTTGCTGCTGGTGGCCCTGCGCCTGGACCGGCCGGTCGAGGGTCTGCTGCCGCTGCATTGCGTGACGGATCCGCTGCGCAAGGTCATCAGCCTGCTGGGGGTCGGTGCCTTTCCGGTGGCCATTTTGATCACCGGAGCGACGATGGTAGGCTTTGCTGAAAACGATAAACCGTCCTTGAAAATCCTTGGGGGAGCCGTCCTGGTGCGCTTACTGCTGGCTCCGGGGCTGATTTTGGCGGCGGCAAAGTACCTGCCATTGGTGGTGGAATTGCGACAGGTGCTGGTGGTCCAAGCCGCCATGCCCGCCGCTATGTCACCGATCATGCTGGCTCGACTGTATGGCGGACGCCCTGCCATCGCCGTGCATGTGGTGCTGGCCACCACTCTGGGCAGTTTGCTGTCGCTCCCATGGATTATTTTTTGGGGAATTGAGTGGATCGGTCTAAAACCGTTGTTGCCATAATCAGCCGGGCCATGTTTAATCCCTCTCGAATGGAAATCAAATCGCGAATGAGCGGACCGAACGCCGGGCGAGTGCTCCTCTTGCTGGGGGCACTGGTCCTGTTGGTGGCTGGATTAAAAGCGGCGCAAGGGTTTTTTCTGCCCATCCTGCTGGCGTTTTTCGTCGCCACCGTCAGCTCTCCCATCACCAACTGGCTCTGCGCTAAAAAAGCCCCCAGGGCCATCGCCGTGCTGCTCACCGTTTTGGTCGATTTTGCCTTCATCGTCGGGGTGATTTTACTCGCTGCGACCATGGTGGATGATTTGCAGGTGAAGTGGAATACCAAGTACGCCACCGAGTTGTCCACGCGAGTGCAAACCGTTTCAGGTTCACTCGCAAAAACCCTGGATTCCTGGGGTGTGGAGGATGCCGAAACAAAGATCCGCACTGCCGTCGTCACCAATCTGGACAACCTCCAAAATATCCGCTTTGAAAAAATCTGGGATGTGGGCACCGGCCTGCTCGGGCATTTGGTGGGCTTTTTCGGCACCTTCCTGGTGGTGCTTATCCTAACGGTTTTCATGCTGGCCGAGGCGAAGATGTTCGGGCAACGCCTGGAGGCCATCAGCCTGGCCCGAGGGCCCAACATTGCCCGCATGCTCAGCGCCACCAGGGACATTCAGCGGTATTTGGCGATCAAAACGGTCATCAGCTTGGCCACCGGTTTTCTGGCCGGCCTGCTGTGTTGGGCCGCTGGTCTGGATTTTTATGTGTTATGGGGGATTTTGGCGTACGCGCTGCATTACATCCCGGTGATTGGCTCGATCATCGCCGGGATTCCACCCGCCCTGCTGGCGCTCATTCTCTTCGGCGTGCCAAACGCTGTGGTGGTGGCCAGTGGCTATCTGCTCATCAATAATTTCCTCGGCAACGTGGTCGAACCCCTCTTGGTGGGTCGGCGCTTTGGCATTTCCACCCTCGTGGTGCTCGTTTCAGTGATGTTCTGGGGCTGGGTATGGGGACCGCTGGGCATGCTGCTGGCTGTGCCCATCACGATGATGCTCAAGGTCGTGCTGGACGGTAGCGACGAGTTCCGTTGGATCAGTGTGGCCATCTCCGCCAATCACGCCCATGCCACCGTCGTCAAAAAACTCATGGAGTCCGTGCCTCCTCAAGACCTGTCCCCGGCCACCGTCACGCAAACGGCCGACCACGCCAAAGGCCCGACACTCACCGGCACCGCCTGAAGACCTGGCCGTCCCAAAATCCCCACGGCGGAATGTTGCATGGTGAACCGCCACCCGGTTATCCTCAGGGGCGGTCCGGGTGAAGCAGTGGCGCAGGCAGCCATTGGAAGCCGAGGTCTTTGTCACCGGCTTGCGGGGCGAGCAGGCTGGCGAGGTTGTCGAGCAACGCCACGGGGTCGAGCAAAGTCAATTCCCTGAAATTGCCGACAAGCTCAGGAGCTGCGCAAGAATCCTTGAACACCAGAATTTGTGGTGAATGAGTCAAGTTCCCGAACGGGAGACGTGACAGGCTGAAACCCTGAAACCCTTCCCGCAGGCCGGTAAAACACCCATTTCCTTTGGGCCGAATCCGTCCCTTCACCCTGGCCCCTTGCAAAGATCCGCTTGGGAAATCCCAATTCGCAACTTTTTTTGCTCGTCGCGGGCCGTCGGACTCCCCCACCCTGCCGCCGCAATGCTCAAAGCTGGAATCGTAGGTCTGCCCAATGTCGGAAAATCCACCCTCTTCAACGCCGTCACCCGCACCCGCAAGGCGGAAGCGGCCAATTATCCGTTTTGCACCATCGATCCGAACATCGGCATCGTCAGCGTGCCGGATCCGCGCCTCGCGGTGATCTCGAAAATCTCCGGCTCACACCGTCTGGTGCCCACCGCCATCGAGTTCGTCGATATCGCCGGCTTGGTCAAGGGGGCCTCCGAGGGCGCCGGCCTCGGCAACCAGTTCCTCGCCACCATCCGCGAAACCGACGCCATCGTCCAAGTCGTGCGCTGCTTCGAAAACGACGATATCATCCACGAACTCGGCACCGTCGATCCCGTCCGCGATATCGAGATCATCAACTCGGAATTGATCCTGGCCGACCTCGCAGCCCTCGAAAAACGCCGAGTCTCCCGCGAAAAAAAGGCCAAGGGCGGCGATAAGGACGCCCGCCGCGAAGTCGAATTGATCGACCTCCTGCTGCCCCACCTCGACCAAGGGAAACCGGCCCTCACCCTGGATTTCAGCGACGAAGACCGGCCGCTGGTGCGCGACTTTTTCCTGCTCTCCGCCAAGCGCACGATCTACGCCTGCAACGTGGCCGAAGACGAGCTGGCGGCCGCACTGGCCGACCCCGACAGCCATCCGCAAGTCGCCAAGGTGCGCCGCTTTGCTTCCGAGCACAGCGGCTCGGAAGCCGTGGTCATTTCCGCCCGCATCGAAGAGGAACTCAGCGACCTGCCCGCCGAGGAAGCGGCCGAATTTCTAGCAGACATGGGTGTGACCGACTCCGGCGTCTCAGGACTGATCGGCGCTGTCTATCACCTGCTGGGCTTGCGCACCTACCTAACCACCGGAGTGCAGGAGTCCCGTGCCTGGACCATCACTGCCGGCGACAAGGCACCGGCCGCCGCCGGGGTCATCCACAGTGATTTCGAGCGCGGCTTCATCGCCGCGGAAATCGTCCACTACGACGATCTGGTGGCCGCCGGCAGCAAGGCCGCGGCAAAGGTCGCCGGCAAGGTGCGCATCGAAGGCAAGGAATACGTCGTCAAGGATGGCGATGTGATCGACTTCCGCTTCAACGTCTAGCTGAATCATCGCCGTCGCGCCTTTTTGGCGTCTCACCGGGTCTGAGGCACCGCCTCGATGAAGTTTAAAGGGACTGGCTGCTCCATACCCGCCCTGCCGGGTTCGGGGCTTGTGTTGATGCGTGCTTGACGGGTTGGCGGCGACGCCCTACTCTTCTAACTAACCATGAAAACTGCCTTCATCCTATCCCTGCTTGCGTTGGTCAGCCCGCTGTTTTCCGCTCCATTGGATGATGCTGTGGCTCTGCTGCAGTCACGCAAATTCCCCGAGGCAGCCACTGCATTCGCCAGCTTGCCGGCCGACGCCGCCGGCCCCGGCTACGCGGCCTATCACAAGGCGCTGAGCCTCCATCTGGCCGGGCAACAAGACGAGGCGATAGCTGCGGCAGCGACGGTGCCGGCCGACTCGCCGTGGGGAATGAAAGCGCGCTTTCTCACTGGGTCGGCTCTAACTAAACAAAAGAATCACCCGCAGGCCGAGGCGATCTACGCGGAGGCGGCGGCCCGCGCTTTTGCGCCGAAACGCCGCGACGATCTGGTCAAGGCGTTGCTGGAATTCGCGGAGGAGACGGTAACGCCCACGGCAGCGGGAGAGGTGGCCCGGGCACAACCGGACTGGAAGAAAGCCGCGATGCTCTGCGAAAAAGTCCTCGATATGCCAATCACCGTCGAGTTGCGGGCAGACGTGCTGTTTCGCCTGGCAGGGCTCTTTCACAAGGCCGGCGCACACCAGGCTGCCCAGGGTGTCTTCAACGCCTGGTTGCTATCGTTCGATCCGAACTGGTCACTGCCGCTCGGCCCCGGCAAAAAAAATACCTCCGCCAAATTCACCGGCAAACCGCGTGCCGAGGCCCGCCTGCACCTCACAGAAAACCTGCTAGAACTGCACCGCAGCGGCGACGCACGAGCGGTCGCCAATGAATTGCTAGGCATGCTTGCGGCGCTGCCTGCGGACTCACCGGACAAGGCGCTGGCCGGCGACGCGGCGTGGTTGCAGGTGCGAACCTTCGCCCCGCTGCCGCAAGTCGCCGCGCAACAACAGCAATCAGGCAATAACGCTGCGAACCAAGCACCGCTGATCCCACAACAGGCGGCACTGGGCGAGACCGACCCCTTCGCCACCCCGGCACAGCAACGCGAACCGGGTAACACGGCTCGCGGCAGAGCCCTGCATTTGCTCACGAATCAGGAACCCTTCCCCTCGCGCGGACCCAATCCCGCCTTCGATATGACCGACTATCTCGCTCAACTGAACGCGTTTCTAACCAACTATCCGGCCCACCCGGCAGCACCGCTGGCCGCCGGGGCCATTGCACAAACGCTCGACCGCTATGGCAAGGACGCAGAGGCCATTGCCGCTTGGAACGATTTCATCGCCGCCAAGGCATTCCAGTTCGATGCCACATCCGAGGCTAACCGGAAACCGGATCCCGCCACCGGTTTGACACCCGCAGAGGCACTCGCCCGCCGCCAACAGACGGCCGCCTTCCGCATCGGCCACATTCACTTCAACCAGCACCGGTATGCCGAAGCCATTGCCCAGTGGCGGCAATACATCACCTCCTGGCCTAACGGTGCCGAGTGGCAGCAAGCGCAAAGCGGGATCGTGGACGCCGAATTCCAGATCGGCCTAACTGCCGTGGCGGCGGGCGATGAAGCCAAAGCTCGCGAAGTCTTCGACGGCTTCCTGTCACGCTATCCGCTCGATTCCAGAGCACGCCAAATCCTCTTCATCTACGGCCAGACCCGCTACGCCGCCGCACAACAACTCAAGGAACAAAAGGCCGCCGCTGACCTAACAACCAAGGAATTCCAAAAGGCCATCGACGCCTGGTCCCGCCTCATCGCCAAATATCCCGCCACCGAGGAGTCCTCCCTGGCCCTCTACAACACCGCACTGATCCTCAGCGAGGAATTCGGACAGTTGGACGACGGCCTGGCCGCCTTCAAGCGCGTCACCTGGGGCCACTGGGCCGATCCAGCCAAACGCCGCGTCGATCTGATGAATAGCAAATCGCTGGCCGTCGCCACCGAGCGCGTATTCCGCCTAGCCGAAACGCCAACCGTCAAAGTCAGCGTCCGAAACATCGAGAAACTCAAGGTCAGCCGCTATCCGCTGGATGTGGAGGCATTCTTTCGCAGCCGCCACCGCATGGACGCCATCGACTTGCTAGACATCGACCTCATTGCGCCGGAAAAATCCTGGGAAGTGGCGGTGGCCGGTTACGCGCGGTTCCGTTCGATCCAACAGGAAATTCCTATCGACTTCGCAGCGGGCAAGTCGGGCGCTTGCATCGTTCGGGTGGAGGGCGACGACTGGCAGGCCACCACGCTGGTGGTGCGCAGCGACATCGATGTGCTGGTGGAAAGCGCTCGCCGCGAGTTGCTGGCTTATGTCATGAATGGTGCCGATAAAAAACCTCTGGCCGGCGCCAATGTGTTGGTTAGTGACGGCGAAAAGATCATCGCCACCGGCCTAACCGGGCCCGACGGTGTGTTCCGCGCCAAGCCCGAGGGCATTGAAAAATCCCGCACTGTGCGCGTATTGGTCAGCACTCCTCAGGGGATGGCTGGCAGCTTCCTTTCACTCGATGGCTTGGGACTAAGCACCGTGCCAACAAAAATGTCTCGGGTCTTGTTTGATCGCGGCCGCTATGCCGCCGGCGAGCAAGTCGGCTGGCACGCCATTCGCCGCGACGTCAAAGATGGCACATTCCAAGTCCCGGCGGCGAGCGACGGTTGGAAGTGGCGCGCTCAGTTGCCCGATGGCCGCCTGCTCTATGAAGGCCCGCTCACCTGGAGCGAGCCCGGGCTCTGCCATGGCGAATTCACCCTGCCACCATCGTCCCCCGACGGCGATTACAAGGTGCGCGTGTTCAATGACAAGGAAAGCCTTCAGGCGAGCTTCAGCGTCCAAGAGGCGGACACCTCGCCACGCGGCCGCATCGTCTCCACTCAACCCGCACGCCAAGCGTACCTGCGCAGCGACGTCATCAAGGGGGCCTTCCTTGTGAGCTGGTCCAACGGTCTGCCCGTCACCGGCGGCAAAGCCATCTTGACGCTACCGGATGGCACAACCAAAGACATGCTAACTGATTCAATGGGACGTGTGCCCTATGAATTCCCCGCGACGACGCTGAAGCCGGGTTCCTATGCCCTAACACTGGCTGTGCCGGAAACCGATGCCGCTCGATCGCTGGTACTGAACATCGTGGAAAACGAGTTCAGCGCGCAGTTTGAAAAGCTGCCGGAAGTGGCTCTCGCCGGCGAACCGTTCGTCCTCAAAGTCAAATCCATGAGTTATCGTGGCGAGAATTTTGCCACTCCCTTGAAGCTCAGCATCGTCCGCCGTGAGCCCGCGAAATCCAGCCGCGTGTTGGAAGGTGTGCCGTGGATCAGCGGGTTCACCAACTCACCTACCGACACGCCGATTGCCGAGCACGCGCTGCAAACCGCTGCCAGCGGCGAGACTAACCGAATGATCACGCTGCCGCAAGCGGGGCTTTACGTGTTGAAGCTAACCGGTAAGGACAAGCAGGGCCATGACATTTCGGCAGAGTCCACCCTTCGCGCCGCAGGTGGCGACGATGATTCGAAACTGCGCTTGCTGTCCGACGCCACCGACCTCGTTGCCGGCCTGCCATTCAAGCTGCGGGTGCAGTCCGCCAGCGCCCACCCGTATGCCCTGGTCACCGTTCACGCACAGGAATTCTTCAGCCACCAGTTGATCGAATTGAAGGCCGGCAGCAATGCCTTGGAAATTCCAACAGCTGCCGCCTACACGCCCAATTTCCGCGTCACCGTCGCCGCGCTGGACGGCCGCCAAGTAAACCTAACGTCCCGGCCATTCGAAGTGCGAAGCGGCTTGAAAGTATCCCTCACAGCCACAGGCGCCGGAGCCGCGGACTATACCGTAAAGACCACGGACTTGGCTGGCAAACCCGTCGCCGCATGCGTTTTCACCCGGGCATGGAGTCTAACGGATGGCGCGCCGTACAAGCCATCGGCCCGGGTCGTCATCCCCTCCCGTTCCACCGGTCTGAGCGTCGAGAGCAGCATCACCTTCGCCCATCCGGGGACCTCGCGCAAACTAACCAACGGTAACTTCGCGGTCTTCGACAATGACCAAGCGCTGCTCTCCGGCATCCAGCAAACGGAACTCGGCCTCAACGGCGGCAACACCCTGCTGCTAGACAACAACCGCAAGTTTATCCGGTCGAACTCATTTTTGTTAGTCAACAACGCCTCCAAGCACGGCGTGTTCGTCGTCAACCCGGGCCTCACTTCAATGAAACAGGACGCCCTAGGCATCGATGTTAGAATCGACACCAGAGGGGTGCCAGACATCGCTTGGAGCGACGCCCGCAGTGAGGACGCAGGCCAGCCGAAGACCTCTGCCGCCCAACCCAAATTCGGTGCCCCGGAAGCGGCCCATGCGCCGCTCAAGCTTGCCAGCGACTTCACCACCGATGCCACAGGAGTAAAAAAACTCGCCGGTCTAACTCAGCCAACGAGCGGCACCGCCGTCGTCGCATGGGCGGTGGATGGCTCCTCTCTCATTGCGGCCGACGCACTGGTCATTGCCCCGGACGTGAAACTCCTGGTTCATGCACTGCTGCCAGATAGCCTAACACCAGGGCAGACTTTCAGCATTCCCGTCTCCGTCGCAAATTGCGGCAGCGAACCCACCCTTGATCTAACCGCCGAATGCACGCTCGGTGAAGCGCCGATCAAGCTGCCACTCGGCGTGCTGCCACCCGCTGGGCAGAGCGTCCGCTGGCTCGAAGAACTCAAGGCCCCGCAGCAACCAGGCACCTCCCAAGTGCGCATCGAGGTCGGCGGCGTAACGTGGAACGGCACCCTAACTACCCGAAACCTCAGCGTTCCAGTCATCGTGCCGAGCGGCGCTCTCTTTGCCCAGGGCGACCACTCACTCACACTGCCGGTGGCCGAAGGCACCACGGGCTTCCGCCTGGTGAAGGCCCTGGACTTGGCTGCCTTTCCGGGTGCATCACTCGACGTCAATGGTCAAACGATGGACGCCAGTGAACCACAGAACGCGGCCAGCGCCCTGCTGCAGGTGATGGCCACCCTAACCAGTGCGGAGGGAGCCCCGACGAAGGCAGCGCTCCAGAAGCGCCTGGCAACTCTAACCGCTGAGCTGACGGCAACCGAGCACGCTGGCAACGGCGGATGGTCGTGGGAGAACATCGATATATCACCAGGGTTGCTAACAACCGCGTTCACATGGCGCGCTTTGCTAGAGGCGAAGGCCGCCGGAGTGGTCGTAAGCGACATGATGCTGAAGCGCACGGCAGCGTTTGTGGCGGGGCGCTATGGCGGCATCGGGGCGACGGATTTCGAGCGAAAAGCAGTGGTGCTGCAGGCGCTAGCTGCAGCGGGCAAGGCCGATTTTTCATTGCTCAATCCTCTCTATCGCGTCCGGGAAACCCTCACACCCGTGGCTTTGGTGCGACTGTGCGCGGCGTTCATCCATGCCGGACGCGATGACGAGGCCAAGGCATTGCTCGCGCTGGTGCTCAAAACCGGTACCGCCGGCAAGACCGCCAGCGGCGACGATTCCCTGTCTTGGCCGGGCAGCAAGGAGGTGGCCGGACTCAATGCGCCGGAGGAAGCGACGGCCGCCGCCCTCTGGTGTGCCGCCAAACTCAATCCCGCAGCACCGGAAGCGCGCGCCATCGCCAACTGGCTTGTAACCTCGCAAGCCAGCGCACCCGGCGGCACCACCCGTTGTCGCGGGCAAGTGATGCAAGCACTCGCCGAGTATGCCAAATCGCTGCCCCGCGCGGCAGCCGACGACACCGTCGAGGTCCTATCCGATGGAAAAGTTATCACCGCAGGCCCCGGAGACATCCTCCCCCTGCCAGCTGACGGCAAGCTCATCGTGCGGGTGAAAGGCGGCTCGCCAGCAGTGGTCATCGCCGCTATTGTTAGAAAAACTCCAGCTGACGATCCTAAAACCTGGGAGTATCCGAAAATTGCCAGCCGCACCTATCTGCACGACAATTATATGTTAGGAGAGACCAAGCTCGACTCAGCGAGCACCTCGCCGGTGACGCAGGCGGCCCAAGGGCAATTGTTGCGGGTGCAAGTAAAGATAGCCAATCATCCGGATGCAGCTTGGCAATCGCACGGCAACTTCTTGCAAATTGAGGAGGAGATTCCCGCCGGTTGCCTGTTTGTGGAGGGCAGTTTGCAATGCAACGCCCAAGGCGTCGAGCGCGACGGCAACCGCTTGCGCCTGCGCTACGGCCCAGGCACCATGAGCAACGTCAGTTATGACGTCATCGCCCTCACGCCGGGGACTTGGACTTCTCAGGCAGCGGTACTCGCCGATCCATACGATCCGGCACGCTGCCGCCGAGGCGATTGGAACACACTAACCATTCTTCCAGTTGGCCAGCCAACCACCGAAGCATACGTCATGAACCGAGCCGAACATTTGGAAGCGGCGAGCCTGCTCTTCGACGATCACAAGGGCAGCGAATGCCTGACTCACCTCGACGCTCTAAGCGGCGGCAAGCTCACCCAGGACGAGGAGCGCGACACCGCCCGCATGCGGCTGTGGATTCTCGCCGAGCAGGAAAATGCCGACGCCAGCGCGATGATCGGCGCGTTCGAGCTTCTAACCGAACGACACCCGCGCCTGGTCATCCCTTTCGAGAAATTGCTGCGGGTGGGTGCGGCCTACCACCGCCTCAATGAATTTGAACGGGCGGCGACCGTTTTCCGTGCCGCTCTGGACGGCGCATTTCTAGCAGACTCGGGATTGAGTGTGGCGCTCGAGGATGCGGGCGACTATGCCGGCGGAGTGGACTTCCAAGAGCGGCTGTGGCAGCAGTACCCGGATAGCCAGGACGTCATCGGTTCGCTCAGCGGCCTGGCCCAAAGTCTCAGCGCCAAAGCCCCGGATGCTGACAAACTGCCGGTGCGCCGAGGCCAAAAGAAGTTGGAAAAAAACGCCTTGCTGATCCACAGCAAGGACCTGCTAGAGCGCTTCATCACCCTCTATCCAACAGACACGCAGGCAGACGACGCCGCCTTCAGCCTGGTGAATGTTTTCTTCACGCTGAAGAACTATCCGGGAATGGTTAGCGCGGCCACAGCCGGGGCTGAACGCCACACCAGCGGCCGGTTTGCCGATAGCTTCAAGTACATGGCGGCGCTGGGCTACTTCTGGCAGGGTGCCTTCGATAAGGCGCTGGCCGCCGCCGCGCCGGTGGCCAACGGCGAGAGCAAGGACCGCGACTATGCACGCTATGTCACGGCTCAGGTCTATCATGCCCAGGGACATCCGGCGGAGGCCATTGCATGGTATCAGAAGGTAAAGACGGCCTATGAGGATGCCGCCCAGGCG
>CAIQXC010000526.1 GCA_903875675.1 Akkermansiaceae bacterium | reverse complement strand
TTTTCACGAAAAAATTCAAAGTTGCGGTTCCATGACGACGAGCCAGGTGACGAGTTCCATGTCGTCGGCGGAGGTGGGGGTTTCGGATGCCATGGGCAACAACCCGTCGCGGCCCGAGAGCAGCGAGGTGGTGGCGCGGCGGGCAAAGGTGCGCTTGATGGATTCCATGGCGGAATCGAGCAGGCGGGATTCGTGGCTCATGTCGGCGCCGTTGGCATTCCTGGCATCGAAGGAGTCGCAGAGATCGGTGAATGCGCTGACGTGATTGGCGGCGAGGGAGCGGAACAGGTCGAGGGCCTGCTTCGGCTGCATGAAGGTGAGGCGGACGTTGCCGTCATCGAGCACGTAAACCAGATAATAGGGAGCGAGCGGATTGACCTCGGTGGGGCGCTTGTTGTCCCGCTGGCGGAAACAGAAGATGATACCAGGTTGGGAAATGGGGACCGATGGATCGGGAGGAACCACGGCGAAGAGGCCAAGCTCGGCGGTTTCCAGCAGCTCGCGGTTGTTTTCAAGGTAACGCAGGAGGTCGAGGCGGAAGTCGGTGAGAGAGAAATCGGCGAGGGAGATTCCTTCGGGATCTTCCTCATCGAAATCGACCACGCCTTTTTGGAGATCCTTGAGCTGTTTGTTGCGGTAATGCAGGTCCGCCTTGATCAGGTCTTCAATCTGGTCGGAGGCGAGCAGGTTGTCCTCGCCGGAGGCTGTTAGATCGACAAGCGCCATGCGGTCCTCGACGCGGTTCTTGACGTTGAGGTAGGCGTCGAGGTCCTTGGTGGGCCAGAAGTTGACGAGCGAGACGGATTTGTTTCGTGAACCAATACGGTCGATACGGCCGAAGCGCTGGATGATGCGGACAGGGTTCCAGTGAATGTCGTAATTGATGAGCAGGTCGCAGTCCTGAAGGTTTTGGCCTTCCGAGATGCAGTCCGTGGCGATGAGCAGGTCGATTTCCTGGTCCTGCGGAAGGTCAGGCTGGCGGTCGCGCTGCTTCGACAGGGGTGAGAAATTGGTAAGAATGTGTTCGAGATCCGCCTTGCCGAGCGACACCCGGTAGTGGCCGCCGCCGCAGACGAGGGCAGTGTGGATGCCGAGTGAGTCGTGGCACCATTTTGCGAGGTTTTCGTAAAGGTAGCGGGCGGTGTCGGCGAAGGCGGTGAAGAGGATGATTTTCCGCACCGGTTTGCCATCAATGTTGGTGGCTGGGTTGGCAATCTTCGCGGCGATGAGTTCCCGGACGCGGAAAAGCTTGGCGTCGCGGACCGGGACAACCGGGCGCGAGTGGTCTAGCAGGTTCTGGAGTTGGGCCCGGTCCTGGCGAACGGCGAGTAACCACTCGGGCAGATTGAGGTGAGCGAGGTTGATCTTGTGCTTGCCGCCGATTTCGAGGTCTTCGGGATCGAGGTCCAGGTCGTCGAAATCATCTTCTGATAGATTGGCGAAATCAAGGGTTGGGTTGGAGTCCCGCTTGTCTTCAAATGCCTGGATCTTGGCTTCCAGCTTGTCGATTTTCTCGATGGTGCGTTGGAGCGTGAGCCGGAAGGAGTCGATGGAGCTTTCGAGGCGTTTCAGGAAATTGATCTTCATCATGCAGATGAGGATCCGCTCGCGGCCTTCCTGGTTGAAGTTGCCGATTTTGAGCGCGTATTTCGCCAGCACCTCGGGAGGGAGGTTTTTCTTCAGCTTGGTGCTGGGGTGATAGAGACTGAGTTTCAACTCGCTGATCTTCTGGTCGAGCTCTTCGAATGAAATGAAGTCGTTCAGGAGATCAATGCTCGGGTATTCGGCGGTCGGTTTCTCACGCTTGGGGAAGCCGCCAAGACGTTCCATTTCCTTCGCATAGTAGCGCTTGATTTGGGAGCGGGAGCGGGCAATGGAGAGGCCATCTAGCAGTTTGAAGAAATCGCTGCCGAGTTCGTGGATGAGGTCGCGGGCTTTGCGCTGCTCTGCTGGCTTCTTCGTCCAATTGGTGAATTTGGCCTGAGCTTTCCGGGTGGTGTCCTTGATGCTGGGGATTCCGAGTTTTTCTTTGAAAGCACCATCGTATTCCCCGTTCGCGTCGCGGGCGACATCCCCGCCGGCAATGAAGGAAATCTGATTCCGAAGATCGGCAATCTGGTTGTTGACCGGGGTGGCGGAAAGCAGGAGGACTTTGGTTTTCTGGCCCTTCTGGATGACATCTTCCAGCAGTCGCTCGTAACGGGTCCGCCGGGGTGTGCCGTCTTCCTTGGGTTTGCCGACGGCGTTGTTGCGGAAGTTGTGCGACTCGTCGATGACAATGAGGCTGTAATTGTCCCAATTGAAATTCGCGAGGTCGTGATCGCCGGTGAGTCCGGTGGTGCGGGAAAGATCCGTGTGGGAGAGCACGTCGAAGCCAAAGCCATCCTCGAGCAGCGGATTGAGTCGGCTGTTGGATTTGAAGACCGTCCAGTTAGGCCGGAGTTTTTTCGGGCAGAGAACCAGGACGCGTTCGTTGCGCAGTTCGAAGTATTTGATGACGGCGAGGGCCTCGAAGGTTTTGCCCAAGCCCACACTGTCGGCAAGGATGCAGCCATTGTATTCCAACAGCTTGTTGATCACGCCTTTGGCTCCGTCGCGTTGGAACGAGTAGAGCATCTTCCAGACCTGCGATTCCAGCAGCGTGGTGCGTTTCAGCGCGTCATCGACATCCTTGGAGCCTTCGAGTTCATCGCGGAAAAGATGGAAGAGAGTGAGGAAATAGATGAACTGAGGGGAATTCGACGAGGCTAGGCGCTTGAGGTAGGTGAGAACCTCGTCCCTAACGTCTTTGGTGAGGGACTCGTCATC
>CAIQXC010000525.1 GCA_903875675.1 Akkermansiaceae bacterium | reverse complement strand
TCCGGGCCGTTTTCGGTGGTGGTGATGAGCTTGCCGGTGTGCAAATTGCAGTGGCCTATCACGCCGTCATCCCAGGGGTCGAGGTGATGTTGAAGTTTCCAGCCATCGGGCAGGCCATCGCCGCTGGTGCTGCTCAGGCGTGGGTCGGTTTCCAGCCAGAGGACATCCAATCCGTCGGCGCGCACGACGCCTGCGGGGCGGAAGATGGCGGCCAGGCGCTGTTTGTCGAGGGCGGTGGAGGTGAAGGTGGAACCGGCCGAGGGGCCGCTGACTTCGAGATATGGGTAGCAGAAATCGGCGTAGTGGAAAGTCACTGGTGTGCCGGAGTGAGTCACGGTGACGGACTGGGTGAAGCTGGAGAAGGTTCCGACCACCACGAAGTTGCCGGCGCCGTCGGATTGGTTGCGGTCGATGATGGCGAGGTCCACGATGCCGTTGTGGTTGGCATCCTTGGCACCATCACTGAGGCCGCAGCCGGTGGTGTCCGGGTTGTTAGGATCAGTTTCAAGCCACACGGCAGTGGGCGAATGAGCTAGCAGCTTGGCGCGATCCACCCGAGACGTGTTATAGAATGTCGGCGGATGAGCGATGATATGCACGATTCGGTTGGCATCGGGCACCCCGATGTCCACCCGGCCATTGTGAACCACTTGATAGTTAGGCCCCCCGCCAGCGCCGCTTGTGATCAGATAACTTCGATCTTCCGCCCCGTCGGGCAGGCCGTCGTCATCGCTGTCTGGTTTGTTAGGATCGGTGACGCTCCCTGCGATTTGGTCGGTGCGTGAATTGTTAGGATTGTAGGGCCAAGGGCTAAAATAGCTATAATCGCCCGGAGGGTTGGCCATGTCAGTGGTGTTGTAAACCGGTGGATCGAGGTCCGGCTGAAAGTTGGGGGTTCCGTCGCCATTGGTATCGGCGGCGGGACGGGTGTCGGGCATGGCGCTAGCCCAGCCGAGTTCGAGGCCGTCGGATAGATCATCACCATCGGTATCCGGGCTCAGCGGGTTGGTCTTGCCAGAAATCAAGGCCAAGTGAACTTGGTCGCTCGTCCAGGTGTCTGGCGGGGTGCTTGGCAACGGGGTGACCGTGGCTTCAATGACGTCCGGAAGCCCGTCGTCATCATTGTCTATGCGCCCGCTGGTGGCGGTGACCAGCTGTCGGTAGATCACGCTGACGCTGCGGGTCGCGGTGGCGCTGCCACTGGGGGTGGTGACGGTCGCGCTGAATTGATAGTTACCGGCGGCGACATGGGTCCAAGAAAAATTCCAGACTTTGGTGTTGCCGGAGGCCGTCGGATTGGCAGCATCCGGCACGATGTCACCCGTGTTGACCGTGCCGAGGGTGAAGTGGATGGCCACCGAGGTCGCGTCCAGATTGGTTTCCACGCTGATAGGAATCGTTCGCTGGGCGGCGGTTGGTGCAGCCACGTCGGGCAGGATCGTCTGATAGGCACTGCTATCCGCATCAAATTGCGGTGGATTGATGATGCTGTCCTTGATCACTACTAACGGCCAGACCTTGACCAGACGGGTCGCCGCCAGAGGCACCCCGCCGGGAGGTGGCGTATAATCCACCGCCAGGGTGTGCAGGAACCCGGGCTGGTTGTTGTAGAGGTTAGGCAGGGTGAAGGCCAGCACGTCGTAACCTCCCTCTTGGCCGAGCGAGTAGGCGCTCTGCGGCTGAATGACGGGATTGGCCGGGGAGGCTGACTCGCTGCTGGAAATGCGAATGACGAAGCGCTTGATCAGATCGGCGGTGGACACGCCGTTGGCGAGTTCTGGGCTGAAATATACTTTCATCACGTAGCCCGGGCCGACTGTGTCGCCATCATTCTGCGGATAGGCCATGAACATCCGGTATTGTGGGCCCCGCGTGTTGACCGTGCGGGTGAGGGTGGTGAAATGGCCAGCCGAATCCGATAGGCCGAAGTCATTGTAGGTACCTGACGAGAGTTTGCGCAGACGCACTCGGAGGGTGGCGCTGCCGGTGGCGGGAATATTGTTGTAGTAGCAACGCCATTCCTTGGTGAAAGCGGGGTTGGAGGGGGTGATGCCAGGCGACTGAGTGACGGGGATGGCCTTGACCCAGGCGGTGGCGAGGGAATTATCCCAGACGCCGTTGCCGTTCAGGTCGGTGAATACCTCGCCGGGGTCATACTGGCGGTTGCCGTTGGCATCGATGAATGGCTCGAAACCGACGCCATTGCCGCCTTGTGAACCGGTGTGCATGTCATCGTTGGTGTCATCGCTGTCGTCGATGTGATACCAGACGTCCGTTACGCTCGGGTCAGTGCGCAGCACCACGGCATACTGCGAGCCGCCCACCGTGTCGCCATCGTGCTGAGGCCAGAGGATTTCCCCCTGCGGCAACTCCGTGTCATAGTAAAACGTCTGCGTGAATGTGCTGAAAATTGAGGCCCGCCCAGTGCGATCCAGAAACGGCCGAGCACGCAGCACGTGGAACCCTTGGCTCAGGCCGGTCTGCGTGGCACCATAATCGTTGTGCGGATAGAGCGTCTTGGATGCCGCGTCGAAATGGGTGATCTGGAACGTCGTCATGCCATGCTTTTTCCGGTACACCGCATCCGAGCTGGCCGGAAAAATACTCGCCACAGGCAGGCCGCCCGAGCTGTCTTGATAGACGCCGAGCTTGTAGATCAGATTGCCAGCCGGCTTGGTGAAGGTGACCGTCCACCAGTTATCGCTTCCCTCGTTGTGGTCCCAGTGCAGCTCCGTGCTCCGGGTGGAGCCAATGCCGACGCCACCTGCGCCTTCCGGGAAGCTGGCATCGGTGGTATAATAGAACCACATGCGGTAGCCACCGCCCACCGAATTGGTTTTCGCCCAGACCGTCACACTGCTGCCATTGTCGATATATTGTTTTGCGCCATGATCGTTGTTGGATGTTGGATCATGATAGATAAAGGCCGCCACGTGGCCATCTTCCGTGTCGTAGCTGTTCGTCCCGGAATTGCCGCCGGTATAACTGCCACCGGCGCGATAGGTGCCGGCACCGGCCGAACCAAAAATATTTTGCGATGTGTCTGAATTGGCAAATTTTTCGCCGTATTCTCGGCCCGCAAACTGCATCTGCTCGTAGCCGAGAAACCCATCGTTCGCCGCCCCCGGTTTGTTGTCACGCAGGTCGCCCGTGAGCGGACCAATGCCCATCTGCGAATTGACGTCCACGCCGCCGTCGAGCTTCATCAGCATGTTTTCGGCCGAGGCGTCGGCCCGTGCGATGAACGCGAGGTTTGAGCCGTCGGTGATCCGAGGCACGCTGCACGGATAGGCAAAACTCCCGGCCACCGCACCCGCAACGCCATTGGGATTAAAGTTAGGGTCGCCATCCGGCCCGTCCTTCCGCCAATACGTTAGTGTTGCAGGAGCAACGCCGTTTTGCAGGAGTGTGATGGGTTGGCCACCGTTACGGCTCCACAAATCCGATGGCTCGGGGGTACGCCAGGAAAATACAAAGTAGCCGTCCTTGGGAATCATGACCCCTGCCATGTTTTGATTGCCAGGAACGGTGGTATAAAATCCGTTGATGGGGTCGCCGCTGTCGGTGGTGCCGGTGGCGTACTGCCAGAGGTAAGCGCCAGGCGGGAAGCTGGTGGAGATATCGCGTTGTTGGCCGGCAGAGCCGTTGCAATTCATCATGAAGAGCATCGTCGTCGCGTCGGCGTCGCTCATTGAGGAGTTTTCCCGCTTGTCGCGGCGTTCGTATGCGCAAACACTGCTGTCACTCCACTTGGGAATCTGCTCGCCGCGGGCAAACTGATTGTGAATGGCTAGCAGGTTAGGCAGCGCCCCATCGCCAAACTGGCCAAGGAAATTGCTGTTCGAGTTCGCCGGAAACGCCTTGCCGATTTCACCTAGAATCCCGGCATGGTGGTTGCCGTCGGTGTACACCATCGGCAGCCCCGCCCGGGTGAGAAGGAACGCGTGAGCCAATCCGCGCTTGGGCATGTAGCCATTATCCGCGCTTTGAGCGAAGCCCACCGAGATGCCCGAGCCGCCCGGCAAGCCGCCGCCACCGGGCTGGTCCATACCGGTGAGTGGACCGAACGGCAGATTATTGATCAACGCGCTCTGCAAGTTGTTATCGAGCAGTCGCATCCCGGCATCTATATATGGCTGTTGAGCGGTACCGCCGAGGTGTTCGCCAAAAACCATGGCATTGGTCCGCGCCACTTCGGTGTCGAAAACCGTGGCACGCAGGCTGGAATTAACAAACCCGCGCGTCAGGTTGAACTGCAATTGGACTTGGCCGAGATATCCGTATGTGCTCGAATCTTTGTCAGCTCCATAGCCAGCTCCATAAAAGTCCGGGCGAACATGCTTCACCGCGTCCAGCCGCAACCCGTCGGCCTTGGTTCGGTCCATCTCCCAACGGACGGCCCGGCTCAGGTAGTCCTCGACGTACTCGGCATAAAAGCCCGGGTTTTGCGCCAGCGTCTGGGTGGTGAGGCCGTTGCTCGTGCCAAACCCGACATATCTGCCGCCCGGCGCGTAACAGTAGTATTCCGGGTTGTTCGGATGACGCAAAAATTTGATCTTCGGGTGCCTGTCCCCCATGTTAGGCCCGAAATTGTCGTTTTTGAAATCCCCGTTGGGCTCCTGAGATATATCTACCAGATTTGAGGTGCTCAAGTTCCACACCTGCCACTGGTCGTTGTAATTGCTGATCCCGCCCCAGTTGCGGTAGTACCCATCTTGGGTGACTTGCAGGTGAAAATCCTCCGGCAACATCCCGGGGTACAGGTCGATCGGCGTGGCCAGGTTGCTACCGGGCACCTCGAAGCCACGGTGGTTCATGATGTTGTCCAGATAGATCCGGATCCCGAAGCGGTGCGCCGTTTCGATCAAGTGCAGCAGATCGGCCTCCGTCCCATAGAATGTGGAAACCGTGCCGCGTTGATCCTTGCCGCCCAGGTCAAACGGATCAAACAGATCGTAGCCCACCGAGCCCCCACCGCCGGCCTTGGTGGGCGGTGGCAGCCACAGCGAATCGTAGCCGGCCTCCGCCAGATCGGGGATTTTTGCTTCAATCTCGGCCCAACTGGTGTTGAAATACTGGAGCGACGCCTCGCCCGACGCGAGCGAAGAAAGCAGCATGAGTAGGCAGACGCAGCGCGTCAGTATGGGTTTCATAATGGAGGCGGTTCAGGCAATCAGCTCGGCGCATGAGTGATGGGTTCATTGCTGATGTTGCAAGTGTAGCACGGGATTGCCGTCCTTCGCAACCCATACGCCGCCGATATTCTGTCTCCTAGCGAGGCTGCACCTCAGACCCAAGACAGGAGACCGCTGCGCTCCAAGACAGGAGCCGATCCTTTGGTCGGAGCATGGCACCTCTTATTCCAGGCTTCTGTCTTCTGTCTTCCCCTCTTCTGTCTTCTGTCTTCTGTCTCTTGACCTAACGACAGCAACTTTGACTTTTCAAGGGCTCTTGCGTGATCCCAGATCAGACTGATTTCGCAAAAGCCTTGCGCCCCCCCGGCAACAACCGCATCCTCCTGCGCTCCAAGCGCCTAGGGCCTGCGGGAAGTGATCAATCATGACGGAAGTTAGGAAAATCGCGTTGTTTGGTGGGACCTTTGATCCCGTCCATCTCGGCCATCGGCTTATGGCGGCACTCGCGCAACAAGCGCTGGGCTTGGACGAGGTGCGCTTCCTCCCCTGCCGGATTTCGCCGCATAAAACCGGTCGGGTACCGGCATCGGCGGAGGATCGTCTGGAAATGCTGCGGCGGACCACGGCGGATCTGGCATGGGCGGTGGTGGATGATTGGGAGTTGCGGCGCGACGCTGCGTCGTTTTCCTACGCGACTGCCGAAGCGATGCGGGTGAGGTTTGCCAACGCACGCTTGTTGTGGATTTTGGGCGGTGACCAATGGGATGCATTGGAGCAATGGGAGCAACCGCAGCGTTTGGCTGCTTGCGTCGAGTTCATTGTGTTGAGTCGCGGCTCCCCGCCCCAGCCACGGCCGGGCTTTGTGATGCATGCCCTTGCCGGCAGTCATCCGGCCTCGGCCAGCGCCATCCGCGACGCCTTCGCCCAGGGTGCATCCCATCATTCTTGGCTGGCCCCAACCGTGGCCGAGTGGATCGCGAGTCGCTGCCTGTACCGGAACTGAGGCCAGGCCCTCGTGATTTCAATGGATGGTATGAACGGATGGCCCCTCCCCGGTTGCCCTAATTCTTCCCAAAATGATGCATTTTACCCCTTCAACGGAAAAATCCGGGCTTGGCAGGTGGCACCGGCGGGGTGAGGCTGGGGCGGGATGGAATTGAGTCTATCAAAATTGCGGAGCGCGCTGCCTGAGGGTGGGCTGTTTGGTGGTGGTGACTGGCGTTACTCGCCGCAACCGCTGCGGCTAACTCGCGCTGAGGCCCGGCAAATGATGGCATTGGGCCACCCGCTGGCGAAGTTTCAACAGGCTTGCGACCGGCTCTACCGCCGCAGTGCGGGGGACAAAGGAGCACCGTGGCTGGCCCCATCGCTCGATGCGGGCAAGCCGGAGTGGCTGCGGGCATGGCAGCGGGACGGGCGCACGGCGGACGAATTGCCGCGGGTGATCCGGCCTGACCTGATTTTGACGGAGCAGGGGTTTGCCATGACCGAACTGGACAGCGTGCCGGGCGGCATGGGGGTGACCGCTTGGCTGTCTCGAGTTTATGCCGAAGCGGGGTTTGACGTGCTGGGCGGTGCCGAGGGCATGCTCGAGGGCTTCCGCTCGCTGCTGCCAAACGGCGGGGCTGTCCTGGTGGCGGAGGAATCCGCCGATTACCGCCCGGAAATGACCTGGCTCACCGGCCAACTCGGCACGTCATGGGAGGTGGTCTCGGCCGAAACCTACGCAGCAGACGGCCGCGACGTTTACCGGTTTTTCGAGCTGTTTGATTGGCGATCGGTGCCCGCAGCCCAGGCGTTGGCTGCGGCTGCGGCGGCCGGTGGTGCCTGCGTGACGCCGCCATTCAAACCGCACTTGGAGGACAAACTGTGGCTGGCTCTGCTGTGGTCACCCTCACTCAAGCGCGAGTGGGAACAGGCACTGCGAGGCGGACACTTGCAACGCTTGCGCCAATTGGTGCCGTTTGGCTGGGTGCTGGATGCCACGCCCTTGCCGCCTCACGCCGCGTTGCCGCGTTTGGATGTACACGCCTGGGACGAGGTGGCGGCCTTCAGCCAGAAGGACCGCCAATTGGTGCTCAAAATCAGCGGTTTTCACGCCACCGCTTGGGGCTCGCGCGGTGTGTTCATCGGCCACGATCTATCAGCCGCCGAGTGGTCAGAGCGGCTGCACCACGCGCTCGATGAAGCGCAGAGCCAGCCGTGGATGCTGCAGCAATTCCATGAGGGCCGCCCCGTTGAGCACCCGGTATTTCGCGATGACGGTTCGGTGGAGATGATGCAGGGCCGCGTTCGCCTGTGCCCATACTTCTTCACCAACCGGGCTGGCATCACCAGCTTTGGCGGATGCCTGGCAACCATCGTCCCACTGGACAAGAAGAAAATCCACGGCATGCGCGACGGCATTCTGGTGCCCTGTGTGATCGGCTAACTCCTGAGTTTGAATCCTAAAATTCAAACATCACCTGCGGATCATCCTCCACCTTCTTTTTTACGCGCTTCCTCTCCGGTTTGAGCTCAGTCCCCTGTTCTTCGCCCTGTGGCGGTTCGTCGTGACCGTCGTCCAGCGCCTGTTCCTCGCCCTGTGGCGGCTCTCCGTGCTCGTCCTCCAGCCCCTGTTCTTCGCCCTGTGGGGGTTCGTCGTGACCGTCGTCCAGCTCCTGCTCCTCGCCCTGTGACGGTTCGTCGTGACCGTCGTCCAGCGCTTGCTCCTCGCCCTGCGCCAGCTCTCCGTGACCGTCGTCCAGCCCCTGTTCTTCGCCCTGTGGCGGTTCGTCGTGACCGTCGTCCAGCGCCTGTTCTTCGCCCTGTGGCAGCTCGTCGTGACCGTCGTCCAGCGCTTGCTCCTCGCCCTGCGGCGGCTCTCCGTGACCGTCGTCCAGCGCTTGCTCCTCGCCCTGCGCCAGCTCTCCGTGCTCGTCCTCCAGCCCCTGTTCTTCGCCCTGTGGCAGCTCGTCGTGACCGTCGTCCAGCCCCTGTTCTTCGCCCTGTGGCAGCTCGTCGTGCTCGTCTTTCTCGTCACAGCTCGGCAGGTTCGTTATGCCATTGCGGATACCGGCCACGGCAAATCGCTGAAACCGTTCCATCGTCGTGGCCATACCCGGCATGCTGCCTGCCCCCTTTGACGTCTCATGCATCAAATCCCCGTGCGTCAGCATGTGAATCATCGCCCCTGTCACAAAATGCAGCCGCCATACCAAATCCTCCTCCGCTACCATCGGTAATATCTTGGAAATCGATCGTATGAATCGGTCGTTTAAATCGCTCGTTCGACTCTCGATTTCAGAAGGCATGCCCCTGCTATCTCTCTCTAAAATCCGCCCGATGAGCCGAAAATATGACTCTTCCGGGAGTTGGCTTTTCTCCACCTGGGTGACGAGCGGCCGCACAAAGGCGTCCACCACTTCCTCAAGCGGCACCGCTTGATTGGCCCATCGCCCTTCCGCTGCCTCCAATCGGGCCAATCGCTGCTCTTGGATCGGCTCGAGATTGCGGGCCATCACGACCTCCACCAGTCCCTCACGACTGCCAAAATGGTAGTTCACAGCAGCCACATTCGCTGCCGCAGCCTGCGTGACATCCCTCACCGATACGCCATCAAAGCCGTTATCAGAAAATAACGGCTCTGCCGCCTCAACCAGGCGCAGCTTCGGACCATCCTTTGGAACAAGCGTTCGCTTCATACGTTGCGGAGGTTTGGCTAGACGGGCAGCGGTGTCAAACAAATGATTGAATCCATCCAGATTTCTCGTCGTAAAGATCACCAAATGAATGGTTTACGAAGATTTATAAAATTTTTCAAGAAGCGTGTTCATGGGCGTGGATTGAGCCGTCGCGGATGATCAATGTGCGGTCGCCGGACTTGGCGAGTTGGTGATCATGGGTGACGACGACCAAGGTGACGGCATGTTCCGTGGCAAGATCGAGAAGGATTTTCATAATTTCGCCGCTATTTTTGGAATCGAGATTGCCAGTGGGCTCGTCGGCGAAGAGCACTTTGGGTTCGTTCACGATGGCTCTGGCGATGGCGACGCGTTGTTGTTCGCCACCGGAAAGTTCGGCGGGGAGGTGCTCGGCGCGGTCGGCCAAGCCGACGCGTTGGAGTGCGTGCATGGCGGCAGCGGTGGAATCGCGGCCGGCGATCGCACCCGGGATGGCGACGTTTTCCAAGGCGGTGAGTTCGGGCAGCAGGTGGTAATTTTGGAACACGTAGCCGATGAGGGAGTTGCGGAATCGAGCTTGCTCGCGGCGGCCGAGGGCATAAAGGTCGGTCCCGGCGATGGACACGCTGCCGCGCTCAGGGTGTTCAAGCCCGGCAAGAGTGTAGAGCAAGGTGGTTTTACCGGCACCGCTGGGGCCACACAAAAACAGCCGTTCGCCGCGCCGGACGCACAAGTCAATGCCACGGAGCACCTCAATGGCTTTATGACCCACCCGGTAGCTGCGGTGCAAATCCACCGTTTCAATCATCACGTCGCACATCCGCCGAGCTTGTCCCAAGCCGCGCCGCCACGCAAGCGCCGGGGTGAGCGAAATTCGGGGAGTCTCCTCTTATCAAAAAAGTTGTTGAGGCGATTGAAGAGGGTCGTGGTGGGCTGGGTTCTGTCGAGGAGGACTGCCTGGGGCTTGCCAAGGTGGAGGAAAGACGGAGGGATTGATACGCGTATGTAAAAGATCCATGCCCATGTCCGCCCACCCGACACCGCCGCCCAAGACCGACATTGCCGAAATGGAGGTCTTTGCAGGGCTCGGCATGGAACAAATCTTTGTGGTAAGCAACGTCAGCCAAGCCAGATTTGCCTCGGAAGAGCTGATGCGGGCCGGCGCGGTGGGTTTCGATACCGAGTCGAAGCCGACCTTTAAAAAGGGCGAGAAATCGGAAGGGCCGCACGTGTTGCAATTCGCCACTTTGGACAGGGCGTATATTTTCCAGTCGTGTTTTGGCGACACCCATCCGGTCATCGTTGATCTGCTGCGGAGCACGGAACTGGCCAAAATAGGATTCGGTCTGAGCGGCGATCTGCGTCAGATCGCGAACCGATTTGGTTTGCGGCCGGCAGCCATCGTTGATTTGGACCGGTCATTCAAGAAACTCGGCTACCGCAACGCTGTGGGTGCCAAGTCGGCCATCGCCATGTTGTTCAAGCGGAGGCTGACGAAATCCAAATCGGTGACCACCTCCAACTGGGCCGCGAGGGAATTGAGCGAGCGCCAGTTGCTTTATGCGGCCAATGACGCGTACGCAGCGATTCAGGTTCACTATGCGCTGCAGGAGTCGCGGCCGCCGGCAAATTTGACTGGGGATTTTTCCAAGGAACTCTGAAATTCGCTGGAGCGCCCGGTTCAAACTTCCGGCTGAACGGAGAATCCTCGGATAAGGCTTTCCGCCCCCGCGATCTCGGGCCTAGGCTTTCACCCATGCCACCGCCACCACGCCGCCACTTTCACAACCCGCGCCAACCCGGCCCCCAGGCATCAGGCGGAAAACCACCCATCCATGCGCGGGCCGCACAAAGCGAGCAGGGCTGGGATCCGGTGGCCGCGTGGTATGACAAACTGGTGGGCGAAAGTGGCTCGGACTACCACCGGCAGGTGATCTTGCCAGCCACGCTTCGGCTGTTAGCACCGCAGCCCGGCCAGGCGGTCATCGACGTGTGCTGCGGCCAAGGCGTGCTTTTCAAGCCGTTGCTAGACGCGGGAATTTCCAAGATCACCGGGATCGATGCCAGCCCGCAATTGGTAGCGGCGGCCAAGGCGCGGCATGGGGCGGATCGGCGGGTGCACCTGATCACGGCAGATGCCTGTGCGGCGGGGGCGTGGGCGGATGGCAGCCACGACGCAGCCACGTGTGTGATGGCGGTGCACGATGTGGCCGATGCGGCGGCGCTTTTTTC
>CAIQXC010000524.1 GCA_903875675.1 Akkermansiaceae bacterium | reverse complement strand
ACCTCTATGGCCGCTACGACGGAATCAATCACGAGGACAATGCCCAGACCGACCGCAACGGCCGAAAAATCGGCCACGGCGGCGATGTTTACTATATGTCACCTGCGGAGAACTATGGGGAGTACCTCTGCGTCGGTGTCCAACGAGGGCTGGATGCGGGTGTGGAAGCGGTGCACTTGGAAGAGCCTGAGTTTTGGGCGCGGGCCGGCTATTCGGAGGGCTTTAAACGCGAGTGGCAGGCATTCTATCACGAACCATGGCAGGCCCCGCACACCAGTGTGGACGCCCAATGGCGTGCCTCCAAGTTAAAGTATTTCCTCTATCGGCGTGCACTGCAACAGGTTTTCGATCACATCCAAGCATTCAACAAGCGCACTGGCAAGAGCGTCCGCTGCTACGTTCCCACCCACAGTCTCATCAACTATGCGCACTGGTGCATCGTCAGCCCGCAATCCAGCCTGGCCATGCTCGCCGGTTGCGACGGCTACATTGCCCAAGTATGGACCGGCACCGCCCGAACGCCCAATCATTTCCGCGGCAAACAGAAAGAGCGCACATTTGAAACCGCCTTCCTCGAATACGGTGCCATGCAAAACCTCGTCCGCGCCACAGGCCGCAGTGTTTGGTATCTCAATGACCCCATCGAGGACAACCCGAGCCATGACTGGAATGACTACCGATCTAACTGGGAGTCCACCCTCGTCGCCTCCTTGCTCCAACCGGACGTCTGGCAGTACGAGGTCGCTCCATGGCCCGAGCGCATCTTCGCCGGTCGCTATCCAGCCAACGTGCTAGAGGAGCACCGCCATTCGATACCACCGGTTTATGCCACCGAATTGCAGGTGGTCATTAACGCCCTCAACGACATGAAGCAATCGAATCACAGTTGGGACTGTGGCACCCGCGGCATCGGTGTGCTCATCAGCGATTCACTGATGTTCCAGCGCGAGCAACCAACCCCCAGCGATCCGAACATGGCGCATTTCTACGGACTCGCCCTGCCCTTGCTCAAGCGCGGCATTCCGGTGACACCCGTCCAACTTGAAAACGTCACCCTCGCAGGATTTCTCGACACCCAGCAAGTCCTGCTGCTGTCCTATCAGGGGCAAAAACCCCTATCCGCCGATGTCCACACCGCGCTGGCTGCGTGGGTCAGCAAGGGCGGCGTGCTGGTCTTCGCCGATGATGACTCCGACCCCTACAACCAGGTCCGCGAGTGGTGGAACGACCAAGGAAAATCCACCCGCATCCCCCGCCAACTCCTCTTCGACACCCTCGGCCTCACCAATGCCAGCTTTTCTAACGATCCAGTCCCAGCCGCCAAGGTCGGCAGTGGCCGCGTCATTTGGCTGCGCGAAAACCCGGTGCACTTCGCCCTGAGCGAAAGCGCCGACGCACGCCTCGCCACGGTAGTCAGGCAAGCGGCTGAAGCTGCCAACCTCACCTGGCGGGAGACCAACCACCTATTGCTAAGCCGTGGACCCTATCGGATCGGTGCCGGCCTGGATGAATCGATCTCCGCCCCACTCGTCAGCTTGCAAGGCCGATTTATCAATTTGTTTGATCCGCAACTCGTCCTGCAACACGACATCACACTCGCCCCCGGAAGCCGCTTCTTCCTGCTGGATCTCGACGCCGTCAAGTCCCCCACCCCACGCCTGCTCGCGGCAGCCTGCAAAACACTACCGTTAGAAAATACCGCAGGTGAACTCCGTTGGACGGTTGAAGGCGTTGCCAACACCCAGGCCATCGTGCTCATTGCCTGCACCACAGCGCCGCTATCCATCGAACTGGACGGACGTGCCATCTCTGACTTTAACTATTCCGTCGGCGAGGGACTGCTGTACATCCGCTTCCCTAACGAAGCCCGGCCGCGGGTGCTCACCATCAAGACTCAGTAAACAACATCACTCGTGTCTTGGGTCTGAGACTCAGCCTCTAGAGTCCTTGAAAAGCCAAAGTTACTGTCGTTAGGTCAAGTTTTCTGCTCTTGCGTCTTTTAGTCTTGTGTCTTCGGTCTGAGGCGAAGCCTCGTTAGAATATCAGAACTTCCGCAGCACGGTGTCGTGGCGGAGTCGCTCTGCGGTCCCCGGATGGTCGAGGGTAAAGTGCAGGCCTCGGGACTCCTTGCGGCGCACCGCGCAATCGACGATCAGACTGGCGGCAGTGACCAAGTTTCGCAGTTCGAGGATATCAGCGTTGACGCGGTGGCCCCAATAAAACTCGCGGACTTCCTTACCCAAATTGCGCAGGCGGGCGGCGGCTCGGCGCAGACGGTTATCGGTGCGAACGATTGACACATAGTCCCACATCAGCCTGCGAATCTCATCCCAATTGTGATAGATAACGACTAACTCGTCCGCCTCGGCGGTATTTCCCGGTTCCCACTCGGGGATGACCGGGGCGGCCGGCACCGGTCTGCCTGGAGCGAAACAACGCAGGCAATCGGCCACGGCCAAGCGAGCCATGACGTTGCCTTCCAGCAGGGAATTGGAGGCCAGGCGATTGGCGCCGTGGAGGCCGGTGCAAGCGACTTCGCCGATGGCGTAAAGACCGGTGATGCCGGTGCGACCTGCGACGTCGGCGACCACACCGCCGCATTGATAGTGGGCGGCGGGAACCACCGGAATGGGCTGGGTTTCGCAGTCCAAGCCGAAATTTAGCAGGTTTTGATAGATATATGGAAAGCGTTCGGGCATGAACCCCTTTGGCTTGTGGGTGATATCCAGATAGACGCAATCCGCGCCGCTGCGTTTCAGTTCACGGTCGATGGCACGGGCAACGATATCGCGAGGTGCGAGGGACCCGCGGTGGTCGCTCTGGAGGGTAAAATCCTCGCCCTTGGCATTGATCAGGATGCCGCCTTCGCCGCGCACCGCCTCGCTGACCAGGAATGAGCGGGCTTCCGGGCCGGTGGCACCGGGATTGTAGAAGCACGTTGGGTGGAACTGGATGAATTCCATGTTAGCGATAGAGGCACCGGCGCGCCAGGCGAGGGCCACGCCATCGCCGGTGGCGGAATCCGGGTTGGTGGTGTAGAGATAGACTTTGCCGCAACCTCCGGTGGCGAGCACCACCCGGTCCGCCCTGAAAATACGCACCTCGTTGGTTTGCGCGTTGAGCACATAGGCACCTAACACCCGGTCGTCGGCCACCGCGCCTAGCTTGGCGGTGGTGATCAGATCGATGGCCACGTGCTGCTCCAAGAGGGTGATGTTAGGAGTGTTGCGGGCGGCCTCAATGAGTGCCGTGGCAATCTTGAGGCCGGTGGTATCGCGGGTATGCAACACCCGTCGGTACGAGTGGCCGCCCTCCGTGCCGAGTTCAAAGCGCCCATCCTTGCGGTCAAACACCATGCCGTAACCCATTAAATCCTCAATGGTCGCCGCCCCCTCGCCGATGATCGTGCGCACCGAGGCCTCGTTGCACAGCCCGGCCCCCGCATCCAAAGTGTCGGCCACATGACTCTCGACCCCGTCCCCGCTCGAACACATCCCGTCGGGCAGCACTGTGGCAATGCCCCCTTGCGCCCAGGCCGTGTTAGATTGGTAGGCCCCGCCTTTCATCAACACCACCACCGACCCGTGGCGCGCCGCCCGCAGGGCAAACGACAAGCCGGCCACTCCGCCCCCGATGACAAGAAAATCTGCGCTCATGCGCCGATGATAGGGGTAACGCCCGCCCTGGCAAAGCCAATTTGTCTGTGCAAAGGCACTTGGCTCGGTGGATTTTGGTTTGCAGCGTTGTGTCTGGCGGCCTAAACTCCCGGCCCCATGTCAGACCAGCCATTTCACTATCAAGATCCGTTCGCCCTCGGCCCGGATACCACGGAATACGAACGGCTCACCTCCGAACACGTGTCGCTCGGCGAGTTTGAAGGCAAACCGGTGCTCAAGGTCGCCCCGGAAGGACTGACCTTGCTGGCGGCAGAAGCCTTCAAGGCGATCAATTTCACGCTGCGTGCCTCGCATCTGGCGCAGGTGGCGGCCATTCTGGAGGACGCTGAGGCGTCGGAAAACGACCGGATGGTGGCGCTGATGATGCTCAAGAATGCGGAGATTGCGGCGCACGGAATATTGCCGTTCTGTCAGGACACGGGCACCGCCACCATCGTCGGCAAGAAGGGCGAACAAGTGTGGACCGGTTGCGATGACGCCGAAGCCCTATCAAAAGGCATCTATCAGACGTACACCAAGGAGAACCTGCGCTACTCACAAACCGCCCCGCTGAGCATGTTTGAGGAGGTCAACACCAAGACCAACCTGCCGGCACAAATCGACCTGTATGCCACCGGCGGCACCGCCTACAAGTTCTTGTTTGTGAGCAAGGGCGGCGGCTCTGCTAACAAGACATTTCTCTATCAGGAGACCAAGGCCCTGCTCAACCCGAAGCGCTTCAAGGAATTTTGCATCGAAAAAATGCATTCGCTGGGCACCGCCGCCTGCCCGCCCTATCACCTCGCATTTGTCATCGGCGGCACCTCGGCCGAAACCTGTCTAAAGACCGTCAAGCTGGCCTCCACCCATTACTATGACGAGCTGCCAACGTCCGGAAATGAACACGGTCGGGCGTTCCGCGATCTGAAACTCGAACAGGAATTGTTAGCCGAAGCCCGGGAAATTGGCATCGGTGCCCAGTTTGGCGGTAAGTACTTCGCACTGGATGTGCGCGTCGTCCGGCTGCCGCGCCACGGTGCCTCCTGCCCGGTGGGCCTCGGCGTATCCTGCTCGGCAGACCGCCAAATGCTGGCAAAAATCACCCAGGACGGCATTTTCCTTGAGAAGCTTGAAAAAGATCCAGGGCGGTTTATTCCCGAGCGTTTCCGCGATTGGAGATTCAAAGGGGTACCAATCAACCTAGACCTCGGCATGGAACAAACCCTCGCCACCCTCGGCAAGTACCCGGTGACGACCGCTCTTTCCCTAACAGGAACCATCATCGTCGCCCGCGATATCGCCCACGCCAAGCTCAAGGAAATCCTCGATACCACCGGCGAGCTGCCGGAGTATTTCCGGAAATACCCGGTGTATTATGCCGGCCCGGCCAAAACCCCCGCCGGCATGGCATCAGGCTCCTTCGGTCCGACCACCGCCGGCCGCATGGACAGTTACGTCGAACTCTTCCAAGCTAACGGCGGCTCACTGGTGATGCTCGCCAAAGGCAACCGCTCGCCTCAGGTCACCTCAGCCTGCCAAAAACACGGCGGCTTCTATCTTGGATCCGCTGGCGGACCCGCCGCACTCCTCGCCCAGGATCATATCAAAAGCCAGGAAGTCGTCGCCTTCCCGGAACTCGGCATGGAAGCCGTCTGGAAAATTACCGTCGAGAATTTCCCGGCCTTCATCCTCGTCGATAACAAAGGCAATGACTTCTTCACCTCCCTGAGCGCCTGCCCGGTCTGCCATTGATGCTCCAGATCATTCACCTGCCAGAGTTGATCGATTACGAGGACGCACTGCGCCTGCAAGAACAGGCCGTCGAGGCGATCCTGGACGGCAGCGGCGGTGAGCTTGTGTATTTATTAGAGCACCGGCCGGTGTACTCCATCGGCCGGCTGCGCGACCAATCATCACTGCGCGACGTGGCAGGACTCCCCCACCCCGTTTATGAAACCAACCGCGGCGGCCAGGCAACCTATCATGGCCCGGGCCAACTCGTCGGCTATCCCATCCTCGATCTAACGCCGAGGGGCCGCGACCTCCACCAGCACCTGCGGGGCATTGAGGACGCGCTGATCCGCGCCTGCGCCACCTGCGGCGTGAGCGCCGGACGCCGCGATAATCTAACTGGCGTGTGGGTCGCCGACCGCAAGCTCGCATCCATCGGGGTGGGTGTGCGCAAGTGGGTGTCGATGCACGGGTTTGCCCTCAACGTCACCAACGCCTGCCTGCCGCCGTTTCTAGCGATCACCCCATGCGGGCTAGACGGGGTGGCCATGACCAGCCTGGAAGCTGAGGCTGGGTGCGCGATCGGCCTCGGAGAGGTGGTGGCGGCACTCACCCGCGAAATGAGGCACTTGTAAGATCCCCTTGGTGTTGCACGAAAGGCCCGAGATTCTGTCGTTAGATCAAATTGATCGTCTGGTGTATTGCATCCTTGTGTCCTGGGTCTGAGGCGAAGTGTCGCTGGCATTTTTCCTGAAGCAATCGCGTGAAAGATTCGGGGGGGATAGCCACGTTTACAGTGCCTCGCCACCGAGCGGGTTCGGAGCAACATGCTGCCGCATCCCGATTCAGCCTCCCAAATGATGTCCCCCATGAAACACCCTCAATCCGCAATATTGAACCTGCACCTGTCCTGCTTGGCCACCACCTTGCTGGGCATGGCCATCACACTGCCCGTCACCGCCGAGGACGCCAAACCTGCCGCCGCGACACTGGGTACCACCGCTGCACCCGGGACCCAGCCACTAGAACTCCGCCTGCCCAAGCCATTGTTCGTCGGCACGCCTAAGAATATCAAGTCCACCAATCTGGAGAAACCGCTCCCGGGCAAACGCCCGGTCTATCAGGTTCCAGCCGGCACCGTCCTGCTTTCCGGCGGCAAAAAGGTCACCAGCAGTGACGCCGCACCGATTATCGGCAGTCTGGAAGAGGTGACCGACGGCGACAAGGAAGCCGGCGACGGTAGCATCGTCGAACTGGCACCCGGCAAGCAATATGTGCAGATCGACTTGGGCAAGCCCGCCACGCTCGCCGCGCTGGTTGTTTGGCATTATCATCAAGATGCACGCGTCTATCGCGACGTGGTGGTGCAGGTGGCGGAGGATCCGGATTTCATCATGGGGGTGACCACCGTATTCAACAACGACGATGACAATTCATCGGGTTTGGGTGCTGGCAAGGACAAGGAATACCTTGAGACGTACGAGGGTAAACTCATCGACGGCAAAGGGGCGAAGGGACGCTACGTGCGCCTCTATAGCAATGGCAACACGTCCAACGACGCAAATCATTACATCGAAGTGGAAGTTTACGGCAAGCCGCTACCCTAATCCGTGAAATTCGCGCGGACCTTGGTATCCATCGTGTCTTGCCGCTGCGGGTGGTTGAGGGCATGGCGGGGCGTCGTGGGCGTGCTGCTGGTGTTGTTGATAGCGGCGGCGGCGCTGGGGTTTCGCTTGGAGCGCCTGGAGCTGAGACCCTTTCATGGTGACGAGGCGGTGCAGGCGGTCAAGGCCGGCGAGTTGTTTGACGGCGGCCTCTATATCTATAACCCCTACGAGTTTCACGGGCCCAGCCTCTACTATTTCACCCTGCCAATTTTAAAACTCCTCGGCGTGAAGCGCTTTGCCGACGCCAGGGATAGTGATTTCCGGTTAGTGCCTGTGTTGTTTGGAACGGGGCTCATTCTGTTGTTATTGCCCATGCGCCGGGCTCTTGGAACTGTGGCCTGTCTGACGTCGGCGGTTCTGCTAGCGGTGTCGCCAGCCATGGTGTTTTTCAGCAGATACTACATTCAGGAAATGGTCCTGGTGTTTTTCGCAGCGCTGGCGTTGCTATCGCTGTGGAGGGTTTTCTGCAAGCGAAGCGCGGTTTGGATGGTGATGTTAGGACTGGCGGTAGGCATGATGTATGCCACCAAGGAAACCAGCGTCATTTTCTGCGGTGCCCTGGCTGCCGCCTATGGCTGGTTGGTGATGTGCCGACGACGACGCGAGGGGCGCCGGTTATGGCACGTTGAGCGGCGTGATTTCTATCTGGCGTCGCTGGCGTGCGGGGTGGCGGTGCTGGTTGCCGGGGTGTTTTATTCCTCGATGTTGGCCTATCCGCGGGGTCCTCTGGATTCGTTGCTGGCATTCCGCCACTATTTTGATCGTAGCGGTGGCGATGGCAGCGCCGCCCTGCACCAGCAACCCTGGTATTACTACTTGAAGATGTTATGCTATACCAAGGACGCGCCGGGACCTTGGTGGAGTGAGGGGCTCATTTTGGCGCTCGCTGCCATCGGTCTCATCGCCAGTCTGCGCCGCCGGGTGGGCGCTGCGATCAACCCCGATTTGGCGGTATTTCTGGCAATTTACACGATCTGCCTGACCGTGGCCTTCGCACTCATTCCCTACAAGACGCCGTGGAACCTGCTCGGGTTTCTGCATGGCTTCATCCTGATGGCGGGCCTCGGTGCCAGCGTGCTTTTCCAGGGGTTGCCGCAAGGTGCCGCGCGGGCCGTGTTCGCTGGGTTGCTGCTAACGGGGAGCGGGCAACTCGCCGCCCAAGCGGCACGTGCCAACTTCCGATTTTGTGCCGATTCACGCAACCCGTATGTCTATGCCCATGCACTGCCCGATGTGGTCCGTCTGGCCCGGCGCATCAGCGAACTCGCCGCATTGCACGCGGATGGTCCGGCGATGCGCATGCATTGCATCACTCCTGAGTATTGGCCCTTGCCCTATTATCTGCGCAAGTTGAACAGGATCGGCTATTGGAGTGACATACCGTCGGCTCCTGACGCGCCGGTGATCGTCGCCAGTGCCGAACTGCAGGAGTCACTCGAACCACTGTTGCACGGAACCTATCACACCGAATTCTTCGGCCTGCGCCCCGGCGTCCTGCTGGTGCTAAATATCCAACAAGACCTGTGGGATAGATTCCTGTTGGAAAGATCCAGACAAAAAAACCGCTGAATTCAAAAACTCACCACGCATGTGGCGGTGACGCCTGCAAGCGGCATCGATGGTGGCGGCGACAGAAGAGGATTCGGCGGGACGCCGACGCTCCCCTCACTTTGATCTAGCATTTGCGTGGGCGCAGGCCCATGACCAGCCGGATGGCAACGATGGGAAGGGCGGCGATGAGGAGGGCTGCGGCGGCGGTTTTCAAGCCGGGATAGACACGGGCGCGGTCGCTATCCATAGCGGCAAGGGCCTCGGCCACGACCTGTTTTTTTGGCACGTAGAAGCTGCGGTGCCCTGGCATTTCGCGGCTTTCGCCGTGACGACGGGCGACATCACCGAACTGGGTTTTGACCGGGCCCGGGCACACGGCGAGCACCGGGATGTGGTGGTCTCTGAGCTCGATGCGCAGGGCTTCGGAAAAACTCGTGACGTAGGCCTTGCTCGCGGCATAGACGGCAAAGTCCGGCAGCGGCAGCAAGCTGGCCAGTGAACTGACGTTGATGATCGCGCCCCGGCGGCAGCGGATCATCGCCGGCAACAAGGCATGGGTGAGGTGGGTGAGTGCCTCCATGTTGAGGCTGAGCATGGCACGCAACCTCGCCCAATCGGCTGTGACAAACTCGCCGTAGTCGCCAAGACCGGCGTTATTGACCAATAAGTCCGGGATGCAGCGTTGCAGGATCAGGTTTTCCACCAGATCGTCGCGCTCGCCAGCGTCGCTTAAATCGGCGGCATGGACCAAGACCTCGACAGAGGGATACAAGGAGGTGATGCGTTCGGCGAGTTGCCGCAACAATGTCTCTCGGCGTGCCACGAGCACGAGCTTATCGACGCGTGAGGCGAGCTGCAAGGCAAACTCCTCACCCAAGCCGGAGGAGGCACCGGTGATGAGAGCACAAGAGAAAATGGCGGGCTGGGGCATGCCGGGATATTACACCACAGCTCCAGCCCGCGCCATCTCGGATTATGCCATCTGGTTTTCGCCGTTGGGTCCCTGGGTCACCTGCAGAACACGCAGCGGCAGACGCACGAGGATTTCGCCGTCACAGCCGATATCGATGGAGAAAATGCCCATTTTCTGGAAGCGCAACCCTTGCAGGTTCATCACGATGTTGCGGGTGAGAAACGGCACGTTCTTGGGAAACTGCACTTCGAATTCCGGTTCGATGGGCATATTGTTGGGGTCGAGCGACTCGCCGTCCTCGTCGATGATATTGATGGAAAGCTTGTGGCGGCCGGCGTCCTCAGGGGTGAAACACATCCGCATGGCTAGGGCGCATGAGGGATGGACGACGGGCACGGCGCGGGCAACGAGGGTGTCGAAGGTGCCGGAAATCACGAGCTTGCCGTTGTAGTCGGCGGCAAAGTCACAGAGGGTGGCAATTTGAATATCCATAATAGGGGAGTGAGTGTATTGCAGGTTTTCCCGGGCGACAGGAATTGCCCCTCGGGACAACTTGTCTGAGGCCGGACCTGCCAAAGGTCCAGCCTAAATTGCTCAGGGTACGCCAATGTTTTCGTCGCGCACATCGTCATCCAGCGGCTGGGCGCGGCCCTGGGGCTTAGCTTTGGGCGGCTCTTCATCCGGATGAAGGGGCTCGACTGGCAGCGCCCGCAGCGGTCCCTCCACCGGTGTTGCCGGCGGCAATCCGCCCTCGGGTGGATGCTCGTCGCTGGCCGGTTTGGCGCTCGGTTCCTTGTCCTCGACGACGATGAGTGCCCGCTTGGGCGGCGCGATGATGTCCTTGATATCGTCTTTGATCGGCTCGAAAAAATTGCGCACCATCGGGGCTGCCATGTGACCGCCCGAGATGATTTCGCCAGGCCGCCCCTCGTAGAGCACGGCGAATGCATAGCGCGGGTTGTCCTTGGGCAAAAAGCCGGCAAACCAAGCCAGATTCTGGTTTTTCGCCTTTGGCCCCCATTGGGCGGTGCCGGTTTTTCCGCACAACTGGGTGTAGCTCAAGGCACCGCTGCCGCCGGTGCCGTAGCCGCTGTTGACCACGTCGGCCATGCCCGCTCGGACCACCTCGACGGCTTTGGCATCGACGCCGAGCCAATGCTTGCGCTCTGGCACATTGACTTTGACGACCCGCCCGCGGGTATCTTGAATTTGGCTGATGAGCTGGAGCCGCGGCAAGGCACCGCCATTGGCGATCCCGGCCATCGCCTGTGCCACCTGCAACGGTGAGGCCAACAGCGAACCTTGACCGATCGACAAATTGGCGGTGTCCCCGTCGAGAATGCGGCGGCGTTCATTCTTGAGCATCCACGCGTCGTTGGGAACCAAACCCGCCGTCTCACCAACGAGCGGCAATCCGCTGCGCTCACCGTAGCCCAGTTTACGGGCCAAGCTCAGAAAGGCGGTCGGACCCACTTTGATGCCGACTTGATAGAACCATGGGTTGCAGGATCGGGCCAGAGCGCGGCGGACATTGATGGGCCCCTCGGGTGTCTTGCTCCAATTGTTAAAAACGTGGTTGCCGACTTGAATGGACGCCGGGCAGTCGATGGTGGAATTTTCGCTGACGGTGCCGTTGTTGAGGGCGGCTAGGGCGATAACGGGCTTGAATGAGGAGGCGGGGGGATAGGCGGATTGGAAGGCGCGGCCGAACAATGGCTGTGCGGGGTCATCTTGTAGCGCCTTGAACTCGGTGTCACTAATCCCGGGAATGAAGTGGTTGAGGTCAAATGACGGCCGAGAGGCCATCACCAGCACCTCGCCGGTGATCACGTCGATGACCACCATGGCTCCCCGCCGACAGCCGTTGCGAAGGACTTTTTCGGCGAGCTTTTGCCAGTCGAGGTTGAGGGTGGTGACGAGGGTGCCGCCGGGGCGCGGGCGTGTCACCTGTTCTTCGAGCAATTTATTGCCGTTTTCATCGAACAACAAGCGTTTCATGCCGGGTTCACCGGTGAGTTGGTTATCGTAGAGTTTTTCCAATCCGGCGCGGCCCTCGCTCTCCTCCCACATCGGTTCATTGAAATTGATGGGGCCGGTGGGCAGCTTGCCGACGCTGCCGGCGTAGCCGATGATGTGCGAGGCGAGATCCCCGCAGGGATAGAAGCGGCGGTACACCGGATGCAAAATCAGCCCGGATGGCAACTTGGCTTCCAGCTCGCGTGCCTCTTTTTCCTCGATTTGTCCGGACACCAGCAGGGGCAGCCAGCGCCGGTTTCGGTAGTGGTCGTACAGCTCGTCGTTGGTCTTGGGGACCGCGTTTTTCACCAGTTTCTTCAGGGCGTCGAGCCGGGTTCGCCCCCAGCGCACAATAAACTCCTGATCAGCACTTTCAAATGCCTTGTATTGCAGGCCCACTTGATAGGCCACCTCCGTCTGCGCCAGCGCTCGGCCATCGCGGTCGGTGATTTGCCCCCGGGGTGCCGGAATCTTCTGGGTGATGGCCCGTGCGTCACGGCGCGTCAAAATCGACCCATCGCTTGCCGATTTGCCTCCGGGTGCCGTCAGCGGGGCCGTCAATTCCGTGGTCGACACCCCTGTGGAAGACTTGGCGGCAACGACCTTTTGGGCCGACAGAGGCCCAGCAGCGACCAGGGTCAGCAGCAAAAACAGATTGAAAATTTGGCGATTCACCATGCGATGCCGCAGAATCTAGAGCGATTGCCGGGCCTCGGCAATCCTCAATCTCAACTTATGGCCCCCGCATATTGACCCTCGTATTCCGTGTGCAACGAGGAGGCCGACAGGCCGTCTTTGTCGGCCTCGAAGGCATTCTCCAGTGGCCCGAACTTGACCGTGACCTTGTGGCGGTTCCCCGCCTAGGCGGTGTCGCGCTTCGCTTACCACGCGCAGTCCATACCTGCGCGTGGCAGACGCAGATGCATGGACTACCGGGCGTTCTGCGTCTCAAGCTTCTGCATACGCCCGTTGAGCTGTTCGATTTGCTTGCTGAGTTTGCGCATTTCGTTGAGCATTGCGGCATTTACATCCGTAGCGCGAGGGGCTACCGGCTTGATCTGCTGGGGGGCGGCGTCGCGGCGTGGTGTTTCCTTGTTAATCGCTGGTGGGGCCGTCGGCTTGGTTAGTTTGAGTTCTGCCTCCATGCGGCTGACTTCGGCGCGGGCCTTCGCGGCATATTCGGGATAACCTGCTGCCGTCAATTGCTCAGCAGCCTGGCGCAGATGACGAATCTTTGCCAACGGGGAATTTTCCGCTGCTGGAGTCGGTTTCGTCTGAGCTTGAGGGGCGTTGGGACGGGTCGTGCGCTGTTGCGGTGCTGCGGCCTTTGGCTGGGCCACTTGCGGACCCCACGCGCTGCGTGAGCGCTGTTGGAACAACTGGCGATTTTGGCCACCTTGGTTGTTGCCTCGGCCCATCTGCTGCTGCGGTCTGGCGAACTGTGGGTGACGCATCTGCGGACCCCATGAGCCCCGCATGCGTGCTTGGAACAGCTGGCGGTTTTGGCCACCCTGCATACGATTGCCACCAAGCTGAGGACCCCACGCGCCCCGCGAGCGGGCTTGGAACATCATGCGGTTTTGGCCACCTTGGTTGTTGCCTCGGCCCATCTGCTGCTGCTGCCCAGCGAACTGCGGGTGACGCACCTGCGGGCCCCATGAGCCCCGCATGCGTGCTTGAAACATCGGGCTGTTTTGGCCGCCTTGGTTACGATTGCCACCAAGGGCCGGACCCCATGCGCCACGCGAGCGGGCTTGGAACATCAAACGGTTCTGGCCACCTTGGTTCGGCTGGGCCATCGGCTGATGAGGTTGGCCACCCGGTGTGAACCAGCTTGGTCGCGCCGTCATGTTTGGTTGGCCACCTTGGTTCGGCTGGGCCATCGGCTGATGAGGTTGGCCACCCGGTGTGAACCAGCTTGGTCGCGCCGTCATGTTTGGTTGGCTACCTTGGTTTGGCTGGGCCATCGGCTGATGGGGTTGGCCGCCTTGGTTCGGCTGGGCCATCGGCTGATGGGGTTGGCCGCCTTGGTTCGGCGGGGCCATCGGCTGCTGGGGTTGGTCGCCTTGATTTGGCTGGGCCATCGGATGCCACGGGCCAGTTGGCCTTGTGGGTGGTGCTTGGTTGGCAGCCGACGGATTGGGCTGGGGCATTTGGTGAGGGGATACCGCCGGATTGTGCTGTGCTGATGGGCCTTGTTGGTCGGCCGTTGCGTCGGGTGCGATCATGGCACGTCCTTGAGCGTGCATCGCATTGGGCCGGAAGACGGGTCGTTCCCGGCCGGCTGGGGCATTGGGTTGTTCGTTGGGCGGGGGTGCCTTTGAGGGCTCAGCTCCGGCGTCTTGGGCTCGAAGACAGATGGGTGAAAAAAGAAAGCCGGCGGCAAGCACCGGTAACAATTGGAAGCAATGCTGAGTTGGTTTCATGGCAAAAGGCAGTTTCGTTGAATAATCGCTGGGGTAAAACCCGCCTGACCTAGGAAAGTTGCCAATTTCAAGCGATCTTTTCCGGTTCATTTCAAATGGGTCGGCCAAATATGACGCAGTTCCTGCTTTTCAAGGCTAGTGCCTTGGCCTAGACCTCTGTCGACATGAGCCAAATTGTTCTTTTATTTTCCGGTCAGGGTGCCCAGCGGGTAGGCATGGGCAAAGATTGGGCTGAATCCTCTGCCACCGCGCGCAGCCTGGCTGCCCAAGCCGATGAAGTCCTTGGGTTTTCCATCTCCGACATCATGTTTGAGGGGCCAGACGAGGAATTGACGAAAACCTCGCGCTGCCAGCCCGCATTGTTTCTCCATGGGCTGATGGCGCTGGCATTGGTGCGCGAGCGCTTACCGCAATTGCAAGCTGTGGCCGCCGCCGGACTTTCACTTGGCGAATTCACCGCACACGTCGCCGCTGGCACATTTTCTTTTCAAGACGGGCTGCGGCTCGTCGCCCGCCGCGGCGAATTCATGGAAGCCGCCTGTCTTGCCACTCAGGGGACGATGGCGGCACTCATTGGTGGCGAGGAAGAGCAGGTTCGGGCGCTGGCCGAAGCGGCCGACGTCGATGTCGCCAATTTCAATGCTCCGGGCCAAATCGTGCTTTCCGGCACGGTGGCCGGAATTGAGGCGGCGGTCGCCAAGGCCAAGGACTTTGGGATCCGCCGCGCCATCAAGCTCAACGTCGCCGGGGCCTATCACTCGCGCCTGATGCAAAGCGCCAAGGAGCAACTCGCCGTGCAACTCGCTGCGGTGACCATCCAGCCGCCCAGCATGCCAGTCGTCTGCAATTTTTCCGCCAGTGTTGTCTCCGAGCCATCCGAAATCCGCCACTCGCTCGAAAGCCAGGTCACTGGCTCGGTGCGTTGGACAGAGTCGATCCACAAGCTAATTTCCATGGGCCACCGGAATTTCCTAGAACTCGGGCCCGGCAAAGTCATCGCGGGGCTCCTCGGAAAAATCGACAAGTCCCTCACCGTGCATTCCATCGAAGACCTCGCCTCCTTCGAGGCCACCATTGAGGCGTTGTCCTGATGTGAAAAAAAATCACTTTTCGCAAAAATAGGTGTTGCACCCGCTCGGATCGTCCCCTAGTTTTCGCGCCACCCGAACGGGGATGGAGCGGTAGCTCAGTTGGTTAGAGCGCCAGCCTGTCACGTTGGAGGTCGCGGGTTCGAGCCCCGTCCGCTCCGCCATCCCTCGGGAATTAAAGCCCCGCAACTCAATGAGTTGCGGGGCTTTTTCTTGCCCGATTCGAGCGTATTCAACAATGTGAGAAGGAACCCGGTGGCATTCCTGCCATTCGTCTGTCTCCGCACTTGTCTGTTGGCGGAAAATAGCCGATGCTGACATTTCGCACGTATTCAAGTCCTCACGGGCATCCCCTTTCTCCTTACCCCCATGCCTACTGTTGCCATTGTCGGACGCCCGAACGTCGGAAAATCCGCCCTCTTCAACCGCCTAGCGGGGCGCAAAATCGCTATCGTCCATGACCAGCCGGGCGTCACCCGCGACCGGATTGCCGCGCCGTCCAAAGCCACCGCCCACGCTTGCACACTGATTGATACGGGTGGCATCGGCACGAGTATTGACGACGGGTTTGGCGAGCAGGTGGCCATTGAAGCGGACATCGCGATGGAAACCGCGGATTTAATCTTGCTGGTGGTGGATGCGCAGGACGGCCTCACGCCTGTGGATCAGGCGCTGGCTCAAAAACTCCGCAAGGCCAAGCCACCGGTGATCCTCGTCATCAACAAGGTGGATGACTCGAGGCACGAGTCGATTTTCTCCGATTTTACCCGCCTTGGCTTCACCAACAGTATTTTGGTATCCGCCGAACACGGGCGCAATTTTGGTCACCTCTGTGATGAAATTGACGCCGCCATCGCCCCTTTGGTGGCTGAGACCGAAGCTATCGCCGAAGTGGCCGAGGCCGTCGGCATCAAGCTCGCCATTGTCGGCAAGCCCAATGCCGGCAAGTCGTCGCTGGTCAATGCGATCCTCCACGACGAGCGCACGATTGTTTCGAAGATTGCCGGCACCACCCGCGACGCGGTGGACCTGCCATACACGTTCCAAGGCGAGCGATTCACGCTGATAGACACCGCCGGGCTACGGCCACGAGGGAAGCGCGACAACTCGGTGGAAGTATTTTCCGCGATGCGCTCGGAAAAAGCCATCCGCCGCGCCGACCTCTGCGTGCTGGTCATTGACCTGGCCAGTGGCATCACCGCCCAAGACCGCAAAATTGCCCAACTTATCCTTGAAGAGAAAAAACCCTGCGTTATCGCTCTCAATAAATTCGACCTCTATCTCCCTGACGCCCCGCACAAAACCCGCTTGGAGCAGGCCGCCGCCCACGTCCGCCGCGAGTTGTTCTTCCTCGCCTTTGCCCCCTTCGTCGCCTGCTCCGCCAAGACCGGCTCGGCCGTCGATCACGTCCTCAAGGAAGCCCTCAAAGTCCGCAAGGGGGCTCAAGCCGTCCCCGGTACTGGCGTGCTCAACCGCATCCTTCAGGCCGCCTTCGAGCAAAACCTGCCGCCCATCGATAACAAGCTGCGCCGCCGCCTCAAACTGTACTACGCCACCGCTGCCACCAACGAAAAGTACAGCGTCATCCCTGTCCCTACCATCGTGCTCTTCGTCAATGATAAACGACTCATGGCCAACAGTTATGAAAGCTATCTGACCAACCGGATGCGTGAGGCCCACCCTGCTCCCGGGGTGCCGATTATTTTTTCAGTCCGCTCGCGTACCCGCCGCGAATGGGAACCTCGCGAACGCCCGCAAGGCCATTAGACGCGGCCGGTTATGAATCATCCGTATTTTCAGCCCCCCCCCTAATATGTTTGGCCGATTCCTTATCCTTGCCTGTTCCTTGCTTCTGCCGCTCGCCGCAGCTCCCCGCCCATGGAAAAACCCTACAGGCGAGAGCCGCATCCAAGGTGAATTTTTGAGCCGCGACGAGAGCAACGTGACGATCCGCCGCAGTGACGGACTGGTTTTCACCCTGGATATCAAAAAAGTCCACCCCGACGACCTTCAGTGGCTCGAGGCCAATCACCCGTTGCCCGTGGCCAAGCCCGCAGAACCGGTGGCCGACGCCAGCGCTGTATTTGACACCCTCCACTTTGGTGACACCCGCGAGCAGGTCCTCGCCAAGCTCAAGGCCAGCAAGATCGTCGAACTGCGGGTGGCCGAATCCCTCCTCGGCCGCTTCGGCCTCAACGGCAGTTTCCAAACCCGCAAGGACATCGGCGGCCTGCACTGCCGCTTGCTCTTCAATTGGTCGGGTGCAGGCCTGATGCGCGAGGTATCACTCCAAACCGAGGCACTCCCGGCCGACGCCTATCCAACCCGTCTCAAGGCCTGCTGGGAAGATTTCGCCAAACTCCTAACCACTCTCTACGGCGCGCCGTTGCAGCAAGGTGATTTTCCGCCGCTGGCTGATCTGAGCGATGGTGCCTGCCTTGCCAGCCATTGCTGGCGGCTCGAAGGCGGTGGCACAGCCCTCCTCGGCACCGCACGCGACAACAAGAATTACACCACCGTCGTGCGCTTCATCCAGCAGGAACTCAAACCCGTCGTGCTGCCCTGAATACGGGTCTCGCCCCGGCACCCTGTGCCTCCTGTCATTGTTGTTGATTGAAATTGCCCCATGCCTGCCAAAAACTTCCACGTCCGCCAAGCAGCCGTTTCCGCCCTCCATGCATGGGCCCAAGGACAGGACTACGCCGAAAGCCTCATCGAGCGCCACGCCCAGCGCCGCAAACTCTCCTCGCCAGATCGCGGCCTGCTGCAAGCCATCCTCTTCGGCGTGCTGCGCCACCGCCGCCTGCTAGACCATTGGATCGGAAAACTGCGTGACGGCAAACTCGACCCGGAAACCCGCGACGTGCTGCGCGTCGGCCTCTGCCAATTGCTCATTCTCAACCTGCCCGACCACGCCGCCGTCAATGAAACCGTCGAAGCCGGTAAGGCCAATGTGCGCAGCCTCATCAATGCGGTGCTTCGCCGTGCCACCACCTCAAGAAAACGCCTGTTAGATGAGGTTAACGACCTGCCGCCTGCCGTTGTCCACTCGCATCCGGACTGGTTGTTCAACCGCTGGCGGGCGACATTTGGCAAAGCCAGCACGCTGGCCTTGATGGAGTGGAACAATCAGCCCGCTGAAACATTTTTCCGGCTCAATCCGCTAGTGGTAGCTACCGGTGGAGGGGAGCCGCCTGCCAGTTTTCCTGGCAGCCCTATCGCCAACGCCCCCGGGTTTTACCGACTCGAAGGCCCGCTTCCAACCGCGTTGCTGGCTGCTGGTGCCATCTATATCCAAGACCCGGCGACCCGGCATGCCGTTGAGTTGCTAGACCCACAACCCGGCGAGCGCATCCTCGATGCCTGTGCCGCGCCCGGCGGCAAGGCGTTCCTCATCGCAGCGGCGCTGGGCTCGGCAGCCACCCTCGTCTGCACCGACTCGAACGAAAAACGTCTGCCCCGGCTGCGCCAAAACCTCACCCGCCTGCATGCCGCCGAGGCGACCATCGTCGTCCACGATTGGACCCAGCCGGCCCCGCCTGCCTGGCACGCCTCATTCGACGGCATTCTATTGGATGTTCCCTGTTCTAACACCGGAGTGCTGCGCCGCCGAGTCGATGTCCGCTGGCGCTTGCAGGCCCCGGATATCGATGCTCTGGTTCGTACCCAGCACCAAATCTTGGAAAACGCACTGCCCTGCCTCAAACCCGGCGGCCGACTTGTGTACTCAACCTGTTCTCTTGAACATTCAGAAAACATGGGCCAGATGGAGGCGTTTCTTGCCGACCATTCCAACCTAACACTTCACTCAACCCGCGAAGCCCTGCCGTTCCGAGATCACACTGACGGGGCCTTCGCGGCATGCATCGGAGCCCAGCGTTTAGCAATGGGGCAATGAGTTCTAAGTTCATTCACTGAGTTCTGAGCTGGCAGCGAGGGATTCCAGCAACCCGGCCGCATTCGCTAACAACTCAGGGAAGGCCAATCCGGTGGCGGCCAGCTCGATGATCTGCTGAAAGAGCCCAGATTGGCGAGCTAGTGAATCTGCGGAGCCACAAAATGCCCATATCGGGATGCCACGGGCACGGGCCAAGCGGGCGATGCCGGCCGGACCTTTGCCGCTCAAGGTTTGTGCATCCAGGCGGCCTTCGCCGGTAATCACCAGATCAGCGGCGGCAATCTGTTCGGTCAGTCCGGTAAGCGAAGCCAGCAAGTCGAAACCCGGAACCAATTCGGCGGCGGCAAAACGCAACAAGCCGAAGCCAAGACCGCCGGCGGCACCCGCGCCGGGAAAGTCCGCTAGACGGGCACCATCAGTGAGCCGGATGATTTTTTCCAAGGCAGCCTCCAATACTGGCATGCTGGCTTCGTCAGCGCCTTTCTGAGGCCCGAAGACACGGGTGGCACCGTCTGGCCCTAGCAGCGGGCTGGAGACATCACAAGCCGCCGTGATCGGCGGCAAGTGGAGCATGCCGGAGGTGTCAACATGGGCGAGGTGGCGGGCCAAGCAGCCGGGAGATGGGTGGAGGACAGATTGGTCTGCAGCAAGAAATCGCACACCGAGTGCCGCCGCCATGCCGGCACCCCCGTCGTTTGTGGCACTGCCACCGATGCCTAACACGATGCGGCAGGCACCGCTGTTCGTGATGGCATGCCGCATCATTTCCCCTGTGCCTGTGGTGGTGGCGGCCAGGATGTCACGTTCTGCGGCGGGAATCCGCCAGAGGCCGCTGGCCTCCGCCATTTCCATCACTGCCAGCGGGCCGTCAGCGGAATCCGCCAGCACGTAGCGAGCCGGGATGAGGCGGCCGAGAGCCTCATGGGCAAGGCATTCGACCCACCGGCCCTTGAGCGGGGTGAGGAGGGTTTCAGCGAAGCCCTCGCCGCCATCGGCAATCGGGTGGATCGTGATCATCGCTGATGGCCAGCGAGTGGCTAGACCGCGGGCGATGGCGGTGCATACGTCCAAAGCGCTGAGCGAGCCTTTGAACTTGTCGCAGGCGATGAGGATGTGGCGCGGTCTCATGCATTCATCGACATGGGTTGAAGGTGGCCTGGCAAGGGGTACAAGCGATCGGCTTCCGTAGAGTCCTTGAAAAGCCAAAGTTGCTGTCGTTAGGTCAAGTTTTCTGCTCTTGTGTCTTCAAGTCTTGGGCCTTGGGTCTGAGGCGAAGCCTCGCTAGCAATTTCTACAAACCCAGCTCGGTGGCGTTGACGATGCTGGGGGCAAGCGCGGGGACTTTGCCGGAGAGGAAGGGGCGGATGTCGCCACCTTGGTTGACCGGCAAACCTTGGAGGATGGCGGCAACGTTGCAGGCCGCCAAGCTGGCCATGCCCTCGCGGGTCCATTTGGTGGCCGAGGCGATGTGGGGAACCATGACGACGTTTGGCAAATCGGCGAGGCCGGGTTTCATGGCTGGCTCGTCCTCGAAGACATCGAGCCCGGCTCGGAAATCCAGGTTGGCCTGGCAATGGACGACGAGTGCGGCTTCATCGATGAGCGGGCCGCGGGCGGTATTGATGAGGATGGCGTCGGGTTTCATCAAGGCGAGACGTGGCGCATGGATGAGATGGTGGGTGGAGGCGTCGAACAACGTGTGAAGGCTAAGCACGTCGGCATCGCGCAACACATCATCCACGGTGCCCAAGCGGCGGCAGGTAGCGGCAGGCAACCCCTGGCTGGTTAGAAATGCGCCATAAGCGGCGATGTAGGCTTCAAGTTCCAAGTTAGGGCGAAGGTCGTAATAGACGAGATCCATTTTGTGTCCCTCCACCATCATTTTTGCGTAGGCAGCGCCGATGCGCCCGGCTCCGATAATCCCAACGGTCTTGCCATGGAAGAGTTGTCCGAGGAACAAGGTCGGCAACCAGCCGATGAAGCGGCCCTCACGCATGAAGCGGTCGGCCTCGACGATCCGGCGGGATGCCGCGAAGGTGAGTGCGACGGCGTGTTCCGCAGTGGCCTCCGTGAGCACGCCGGGCGTATTGCCGACAGGGATGGCCAGGGCGGTTGCGGCCTCGACATCCACGTTATTGTAGCCAACCGCATAATTGCTGTAAACACGGACACCAGCGGTTGCGAGCATGGCAAACATGTCGGCATCCCAGCTCTCGGTGAGCTGGCCGATGACGCCGTCGCAACGCGGCCCGACAGTTGCGGTGATCGCCTCGCGTGAAAGGATGCCGGTGCCTTGAATGATTTCAACGCGGCAATCCGCAGCGGTGAGAACATCGAGCCAGTGGCAGCCAGGAAGTGGTTTGGTGACGACGACCCGGCGGGATCCGGTAGGATTGACGATTTCGATGGATGGGGAGTTCATTGGGAAAGGACAGCAACGGATGGATCTTAGCTGACTTAGCCCAATCTGCACTGAACCCGTGGGACCCTGTCAAGCCGATTGCTGGACAAGCTCAAATGTTACCATGCGAGCAGCAACCGCCGGGTGGGCGGATAGAGTTGGAGAGTAACTTGGCTTGCATGCGCGGGGCTGTCTTTTCCACATTCGTGGCGGCGCGAGGAGTGT
>CAIQXC010000523.1 GCA_903875675.1 Akkermansiaceae bacterium | reverse complement strand
CCGTGTCTGGCGGTGGCGGGCGTGGTGGTGGCCATGTCAATGCCCGATCCCCCGCCGGTGGCCGACGTCATAGACGTGCAGGCCGGCCGCAAGCCTGGCACGTGGGGCCGATTGTTGCCGGGCTGGTTTCTTGTTCGTTCGGCCACGGGGCAATGGTTGGCCCAAGGCCCGGCCGCGCCCGCTGCCGGGCTGATCTTGCCTGACGGTTGTTGCCTCGACGAGGATGGTTTTCTTGCGGCGGCGGCTGCTCGCGAAGAACGTGCTGTGGACATGTGAGCGAGATTTTCTGCTGGGGTTCACTCCACCCCACGGCAAAACCGGGTTGAGGTCGGGTGTTCGGGTTCTGGCTGTCCTGGGCGTGGGAGCATTTTCAGCGTGACAACCTCCCAGCCAAGGGCTTCCATCCACCCGGTGCTGCTACGCGCCAGCCATGGCCCTCAAACCCCTCAAAGACGGCATCCGCTCACTGGTGCGGATCGATTTTTACGGCAATGTCCACAAGCGCTTGCGCGGGACGGCGGCCGCCCAACGATACGCCACCGAGGTGGCCGTGCTCAAGGTGCTCGAGGAGCGCGAGTGCCCGTATGTGCCGAGGCTGCTGGAAGAGCATCCCGAGGAACTTTACTTCGTCTCCACCAACTGCGGCCAACCCGCCAGCCAAATCACCAAAGAAAAGGCCGATCGCATCTTCGCCAAACTCGAACGTGACTACGGCGTGCGCCACCTCGACGCTGAACCCCGCAATATCACCTACTCCGATAAGCTCGGCTGCTTCTGTGTGATCGATTTTGAATTGGCTGAAATCCTCCCGCCGCCGCACTCCCTGCCACCCTGATACATTCCGCCGTGCCCGCCGCCGCGATCCTCCATTGGGCCGCCCGCTCGCACAGCGGGTCGCGCAAGCCCCGCAACGACGATTCATTCATCGCCTTCGCCTCCGGCGTCCAGGGGGCAGAGATTTTGCCTCGGCAGGGCCTTCATTCCCTTGCCAGCCAGGACCTGGTTTTCGCCGTGTCTGATGGGATGGGCGGCGGCAATGCCGGCGATCTCGCCTCCGCGATTATCCTCCAACAAATGTGCGAAATCATCCCGCAAACCTTCAAGGTCGCCGCTGCGGGATTATTTCCCGATTGCCTCAGTCATTTGGGCGAGGCCCTGCGCTCAGTCCATGAGCACATCAATGTTGCCGCCGCCGCTCGCAAAGAGTGCTGCGGGATGGCCGCTACCCTCGCCTTGGCTTGGTTCACCCCGGAAAACCTCTACCTCGCCAATGCCGGCGATTCACGCATCTACCTGTCTCGCGACGGCCTGTTGACCCTGCTTACCCGCGACCACACATCCGCCTTTGGCCAGTGGCAACGCGGTGAGATATCTGAAATCGAGTTCCGCCACCATCCGCGCCGCTCCGCCCTCTACGAAGTCGTCGGCGGCGGCCACTCCGGCGTCTGCCCGTACTTCGCCGCCATCCGCTACCACCCCGGCGACCGTTTCCTGATTTGCTCGGACGGTCTCATCGACGGCCTTTGGGAACGCCATATCGCCAACGCTCTGGCCCAGTGCCCGGATCTTCCATCCCATACCACCGAATCCCTCCTTGCCCGGGCCATCGATAATTGCGGCATCGACGACACCACCCTCATCGTCGTCACCGTCACAGCCCCGCAGGCGCACGGCACTTAAGAAGGAAGCCGGCGGGCCTGGCAATCGAAGGCGAATCCGCTTGATCGCTAGAGTCCTCCGCAGATCTCACTGGCTCCGAAAAATTGACCCAACCCTCATTTCGCATGCTTGACAATCCCAGGATTGTGATTACCACACTCTCAGGTGACTCGTCGGGACCGCAGATCCCAAACCGAAACAAAAAAGGCACAGTCGATCCTACTTTGGCACGAATTTTGCTTTTCTGTGATCGGAGATTTCTGTGAAACGCCGAAGCTTCGCCCATTCTCAGATCCACACCACAACACCAACCCCACAACCAACACCCCCACCACCATGGCAAGATACAAACTGGAATATATTTGGCTCGACGGCTACACCCCGGTTCCGAACCTACGCAGCAAGACTTTGGTCAAAGACTTTGACAGCTTTCCTTCCCTCGAAGCCCTCCCGCAATGGGGCTTTGACGGCAGCTCCACCCAACAGGCCGAAGGCCGAAGCTCCGACTGCATGCTCAAGCCGGTGGCCGTCTATCCAGATAGCACCCGCCGCAATGGCGCCCTCGTCATGGCCGAGGTGATGATGCCCGACGGCACCACCCCGCATCCCTCCAACCACCGCGCCACCGTGCTCGACGATCCGGGTGCTTGGTTCGGCTTTGAGCAGGAATATTTCCTGTTCCAGGAAGGCCGCCCGTTAGGTTTCCCGGCCGACGGTTTCCCGCCGCCGCAGGGTGCCTATTACTGCGGTGCCGGCTACAAGGCCGTCGGTGACATCGCCCGCCAAATCGTCGAAGAACACCTCGATCTGTGCATCGACGCCGGCATCAACCACGAGGGTATCAACGCAGAAGTGGCCAAGGGCCAGTGGGAATTCCAAATCTTCGGTAAAGGCTCAAAAACCGCCGCCGACCAAGTTTGGGTGGCCCGCTACATCCTCAACCGCTTGTGCGAAAAATATGGGGTTGACGTGGAATACCACTGCAAACCGATCCGCGGCGACTGGAATGGCTCGGGTATGCACGCGAATTTCTCCACCACCCACATGCGTGAAGTGGGCGGCAAAGCCTACTTTGAAGCGCTCATGGCGGCCTTCGCGGAGTATCGCGAAGAGCACATCGCCGTCTATGGTCCGGACAACCACCTGCGTCTCACCGGCCTGCATGAAACCCAGTCGATCGATAAGTTCAGCTACGGTCTCGCCGACCGCGGTTCCTCGGTGCGTATCCCTCACAGTTTCATGAACGCCAACTACAAGGGCTACCTCGAAGACCGTCGTCCCAATTCTCAGGGCGACCCCTATCAGATTGCCTCGCGCATTCTCAAGACCATCGTCACCGTGCCCACAGCCTGAGCCCCTTGCCCTTGGCCTTGGCCAGCGCCACTTGCCTAGTGGCCTGAGTGTGAAGTCATAGAAAATAACAGATCAGAAACCGTGGATGGAAGTTGTCTTCCATCCACGTTTTTTTTGCGTGGGCAGGGGGAACCTGCGTCTGTTCGGCGCGATTCAATGCGCCGTTGCGGCCTCTACCGGGTGACCTGTGTTGCGGTCCTTCAAAATTCAGAACTCAGTGTTCGACCTCAAAAGCGCCACAGGGTCGAGCAAAGTCAATTCCCTGATATTGCCGTCAAGCTCAGGAGCCGCGCAAGAATCCTTGAACACCAGAATTTGTGGTGAATGATTGAAGTTCCTGAACGGGAGACGTGACAGGCTGACTTCGACTGAGCTCACGCCGAAGTCCTCTTCGCATTTCGAATGGTCTGAGGCATGCCTCGCCTGAAACTTGTACCCCGCCAAATTTTATCCGAGGTGAGCGCCGCCCCCCGCCGCCGACATTTAGGGAATCGGACTTGCTCGAACCATTGTCGAAAACGAGGTCGAACACTGCGTTCTGACCCCATCACCTACGGTCCCTCCCGCATGGAGATTGTCTGAAAGCCAAGTCGCCGTCACAGGCATCGTTGGCTCAACCCTCACGACGACAGTCCGGTGAATGCAAGTGCTGTTATGATTCGCAGAGCCGTCGCGGCGGCCGGGGAGGGGAGATTCACCCAGCCGCGAGTTTCACTAACAAATCGTCGCTATCCACCGGGTCGCCCTTTTGGACGAGGACTT
>CAIQXC010000522.1 GCA_903875675.1 Akkermansiaceae bacterium | reverse complement strand
ATTCGATCGGGGCCTGCCACCACCACCAGTCTTCAGCGCCGGCGTCGTGCCACGACATGCCGATCTCATCGTTAGATATGGCATTTTCCCGCAGCGAGCGGGTGATCAGGCGGGCGGTGGTGGCGTCGCCATGGGCGATTTCTTTCGGGGGACTGAACGGATCGGGCCATGCCGGGGCATTTCCCTCCAGATGTTGCCAGGATGTCGAGCGGGTGACGCGCCAGGTGACCTTCGCGCCGTCAACCACTCCGCCGGTATAGGCGAGGGCATGGCCGACGGCTTCGGCCATGGCACCCAGAGCCACGGGCGCTTGCTGCGGCTTGAGTTCCACGAAAATTTTCGGGCGTTTGTATTCTTCGACGCGGATGGATGTTTCTCCCAAATCCTTGACGCTCTCATGCGTCGCTGGTGGAATCACGGTGTCGTTGCGGCGGCGACTGGTTCATAGCAAATGACGGCGGCAGATGGACGCTTGGCGAGGTGAATGGTCAAGCCGTGGTCGATGAGGTCGCGGCCGGCGATGATTGTAGATTCAGCCTCGTCCAGGTTGTGCACGCGGTATTGTGCGGCTGGATCGAGTCCGCTCAGGCGGAACGTGCGCTGCTGGGTTTCGTTTGCATCGCGCCGGAACGCCTGCACCATCCCCGCGTTGCGCCCGACAAGGTGAAACTGCCAGGCAATCCATTCGCTGGTGGAACGGTTGCCCGGCGTGAGCGGATAGAAGTCGCCGCGGTAATATTCAACAACCTGTTTGAGCTGCGAGGAAAGCTGGCGGAGTCGCTCGTAATCCAAATCCTTGCGGCGCATGTCATAGCCGAAAGTGGTACCCAGACTCTGGCCACTGCGGATGACATAGGCGTCCGGACTATCCATTGGCACGGTGTTGGACCCGAAGTAGGGGATCCACTGATAGAGACTGTGGTGGAATGCCTGTTTGACCGTTAGATCGGCATAGTTGTAGTCGGTCGGATGCAGAGGAACCGCCCGCCGCATGGATTCCAGATCATTGCGGCGGCCACCCGAAGCACAGCTGTCGATCATCAATCCGGGGTGGCGCCGACGCAATTCATCCCAATAGGCCAGATATCCCTGCACATGGAGGTTTTCGGTGATCCCCTGGCGCTCCGGCGCATCGTTGCCGCGCCAGCAAGCCAGCGGGCTCATGTTAAAATCCTGCCGGTAGATATGGATGCCCTGACTGGTGATTTGACCATCGACGTGATCGACGAGCCATTGCCAGGCCGCGGGGTTGCCTAGATCGAGCAAGGGCCCGAGCAGCCACTCCGGGTGATGTTGGGCGAGCCAACCGCCGCCAACGCGTTCCGGTTCGAACCAGACCAGGGTTTTGATGCCCTTGGTCAGGGCGTGGTCCGAGATGGCGCGCAGGCCATGCGGGAAGCGCGTCAGGTCCGGTTCCCAAGTACCGGTCTTGGGCCACTCGCCAGCACATGGGTACCACCCCGCATCCATCCACCAGCAATCAATCGGGATACGCTCCTCGACATAGCGGTCGATGAATTGGATCTGGTTTTGTTCGGTGGCTTGGGTCATTTCATTGAACTCACCCGAGGTGTTACCGAAGAGAATGGATGGGGGCAACTGGCCTTCGGCGTTGCGCGGGACGTTGTGCGCCCACATCCACCGGCGCCAGAGGTTATGGGCGGCCACGGTGTCGGTGCCGTCCCAGAATACCAGCGCTGCCAGAGGTGTGCGGATCTGCTCGCCGGGCAGCAGTTTCAGGTGGGTCAGTTCCTGGCCTGCGATCAGGCGCAGCCCGCCGTCAGCACCCCGTAGAAACGTGCTGGCCCACTGGCCGGGCCAACCCACCGCCAGCAACATACCACCAGTTGGCAGGCGCAGGTTGTAGTAGGGAAAGGCACCATTGCTGCCGCGTCCGTCGGCAGGGGCAAAATGCCGTTGGGTGCCCGGATCGAGGGTTTCCGAGTGAAGTTCGTAGAGTTCCGGGGAACAAGTATCGCCATTCCAAGAGTCGAGCACCACCGGACTGGCAGATTTCATGGAGAAATCCAGCCCCTGAATGTTTTGTATCATCGGGGTGGGCTCAGTGCCCGTATTGCGGAAATATACCGTCCATTCAACTGCCGGAAAATCCGCGTAAGCCACCGCTATGCAACGCAGTTCCAAGCCGGTCTTGGGCTCGGTCCATGTCTCGGTGTGTTCGCTGCGAGCGCCATCGAGTTGGCGGGTGGCTGACGTTCGTCGCCAACCGGCTAACAATTCATCAGACGCCTTCCCGCCTACTTCGAACGAAAATGGCAGCGCGCTGGTCCGCGGCAGCGGAGAAACGCCCGCAGGACCCCGGTGATCCCGCAGCGGCATGTCGCCGAGCCATAACTGGCGACCGTCCTCAAGCTCGACCCGGGCGTCAGCCCAATCGGATTGATCCCAGCTGATGCCGTCGTCGGCATCGCCGACCTTCAAGGTGAATGTCGATGCCCCGCTGAGATCGACGCTCACGTTCTGAGCCGGGCTGCCGTAACGCATGATGCCGGAGCGAAAGGCGGTCCTGCCAGATAGATCCAGCGCAAACACCACACTGCCCTTGCCATGCGCGGTGTCATCATTGTGATCAAGACCGACAACGGCAACAAACCGCTTGCCGGCAGCTGGCAAACGCACCTCGACGGTGCTGACCGCATGACAATAAAGGCCGCGAGTGAAGGTTCGTTCGCCAATCCTCATTGGCTGGCCGCTGCGGGAATTCTGCGTCACCGGATCGTGGTTTGCGTAAACATCCAGCCCTGGGACGGGTGCCGCCTCGGCAGCCACGGGCTTGTCGGCAGCCACTGGCGGCAGCGGGCAATCTAGCAAGTGAGCCGCTAGCCACTGCTGCACGACGCTCGGCGGCGGCCCATCGGGCCGGTCCGAGGCATGCCCGATGAGCGATGTGGCCAGCAACATGAGGAGGTAATGTTTCATAGCGTCATCTTCGCTGATTGGATGGTCTGCATGCTTGATGGAGATAGCCCCAGAACCAGCCCGGCGCAATAATCAACATCTCGCAGAACTCAGTGTTCGATCTCATGAATTCTCATTTTCCCGATAATCATCAGTAACTTGAATCCCTTTCATGAATCCGCCCTGTGGGGGGCATTTAAAAGGCGATTTTTGCCTTTGCAAACGGTGGTGACTGGCTATTCTGCGCCAGTGACATCCCCCATGAACGCCCACGCCCGAGACCCCCGACCCTTCAAACGCGCCATTCTGAAACTCAGCGGCGAAGCCCTGCGTGAACCCGGTTCCACCGACAATATCTCGCCAGAAATCGTCAACCGCATCGCCTTGGAAATCCGCGAGGCCGTCGATTCCGGCCTTCAACTGGGCATCGTGGTGGGCGGTGGCAATTTCTGGCGCGGTGCCAGTGCCTCGGCCCGCGGCATGGATCGGGCCACTGCGGATTACGTAGGCATGCTTGCCACCGTGATGAATGCGCTGGCCTTGGAAGGAGCCCTCGAACACCACGGCGTGCGTTGCGGCGTGCAGTCGGCCATCGAAATGAAAAACGTCGCCGAGACATTTATCCGCCGAAAAGCCGAGCGCCAACTCGACGAGGGCAAGGTGGTTATTTTTGCCGCGGGCACGGGCAGTCCGTTTTTTTCGACCGATACCACAGCGGCGCTGCGAGCGAGCGAAATGGGAGCCGACGTGATCCTGAAGGCGACGCAAGTGGATGGGGTTTACACGGCCGATCCTCGCAAGGATCCTAGCGCCACCCGCTATGAAACCGTCACCTTCCAAGAGTGCCTCTCCAAACGCCTCAGCGTGATGGACGCCACCGCTTTCAGCCTGTGCATGGACAACCACGTGCCCATCATCATTTTCGACCTCGGCCCCAATGGCAACCTTTCCCATGCCCTGCGCGGGCTGCCCATCGGTACCCTCGTGCATGGCGAAGGCCCGCCGAAATCGTCAGCCGAAGCCCACTGAAGTCCGATCTAACAAAGACATCCCATGGACCCAGAAGAAGCGATTTTTGATGTGGAAGACGCCATGAACAAAGTGGTGGAGTACTTGTTGCATGATTTCACCGGGGTGCGCACCGGCAAGGCCAGTCCAGCACTCATCGAAAACCTCGACGTGCACGTCCACGCCTATGGCAGCGTCATGAAACTCAAGGGCCTCGCCGTCATCAGCTCACCCGAACCGCGCATGCTCGTCGTCCAGCCGTTTGATCCGGCCACCACCCGGGATATCGAACGGGCGATCCGCGAAAGCAAACTCAACCTCAATCCGGCCGCCGCCGACCGCTCGATCCGCGTGCCCATCCCCGAATTGTCGGAAGAACGCCGCCGCGATATGGTCAAACTCATCAAGCAATTGGCGGAAGAGGCCAAGGTGCGGGTGCGGGCCGCCCGCAAGGATGGCATGGACATGGCCAAAAAAATGAAGGCCAACAACGAAGTCACCGAGGACGGCCAGAAGGATTTTGAGGCGGAAGTGCAAGAACTGACTAACAAATATGTCAAGAAAATCGACGAGCACGCGGTGGCCAAGGAGGCCGATCTGATGAAAGTGTGATGAGAATGGCGGTCGCGAAATTGACTCAGCCGCCAAGCTGCCACCGCCAAGCGCGACGAGGCAATCCATGGGCCAGGTCATGAAGCTGCTGCGAAATCTCACCAAGGCGATGCTCAACACGCGGAAGTTTTTCGCCGCGGAGCACGTCAGACTGTTGCCTTGTGTGGGCACGCTTCGGCGCTACAACCTGACGAAGCTTCTCAACGATGCGCGGGCGGCGGCCAACGTGACGATGCTTGCGCTGCCACAAGCGATTGCCCATGCGACCATCGCCGGGCTGCCGATCGTTTACGGCATCCTCTGCTCGGTCATCGCGGCAATCGTGGCTCCCTTGTTCGCGGGCTCCCGCTATACCATTTTGGGAACCACCAATGCCACCGCCTTCATGCTCTTCAGCTTTTTTTCGGTCAATCCGGCCCTCGCCGGGCGGGCCAGCGAGCTGGTGATGTTGCTCACGCTCATGGTCGGGCTCATCGCGGTGGCCGGGGCGATGTTGCGGGTGGCAGATTTGCTGCAATACGTGTCGCGCAGTGTGCTGGTGGGCTACATCGTCGGCGCGGCGGTGCTGATCATGACCAACCAGTTGATCCCGATGTTAGGGCTGGACAAATTTGTCGATATTCACGCGGCCACCAGCTTCGCCAGCCTGCTCATCGCCCTGATAAAGGCGCTTCCCCACGCGGACTGGGTGGCCTTGGCGATTGGAGCAACGACGCTGGCTGGGTACGGAGTCATGCGCAAATGGCGGCCCAAGTGGCCGGCCTTCGCGTTGTCGGTGATGTTGGCCTCGGTGCTGTTTGGGCCGCTCATTCGCTTTGGCATCGGGCCGTTTGCCCATGCGGAAACGTTTGTCACGTTTGGTTTCGCGGATCTCACTCCGAAGCTGCCCCGGCTGTTTCACCAGGGGGTTTTCAACGATATTTCAACCTTGTTAGGAGTTGCTCTGGCCATCGCGTTCCTCGCCTCACTGGAAAACACGCTGATGTCCAAAACCTTGGCTGCCCGCACCGAGGAACGGGCCGACGTCAACCAGGATATGTTCAGCGTCGGCATGGCCAATTTGGCCAGTGCGCTGGGTGGCGGCATGCCCGCTTCCGGTTCGCTCAACCGCTCGATGCTCAATCACGAGTCCGGTGCCCTCACCCGTTTCTCCTCGATGTTCTGCGGAGTTTACACCTTGGTTTTCGCCCTTTTAATTGCGGCCTCGGTGGGCTGGGGCGTGCCGCTGATTGATTTTCTGCCGCGGGCGGCCCTCGCCGGATTGATTATCGGGCAGTCGTGCTCATTGTTCAATGGCCGCCACATCAAGATTTGCCTGCGATCGACCGGCGACGATGCGAGTGTGCTGGTCATCACGTTTTTGGCCACTTTGTTAGCACCGCTGCACGTGGCGATTTTCCTTGGTGTGGCGATATCCATCACCCTGTTTTTGCGCAAGGCAAGCCGGCCCTACCTCATTGAATATGAGTTCAACGAAGTGGGTGAGTTGCGTGAAATGGGTGAAAAGCGCAAGCGACCGATCCCGGCGATCTCGATTGTCCACGTCGAGGGAGATTTATTTTTTGGGGCGGCCGAGTTATTTCGGACGCAAATCCAGCGCACCATCACCGATCCGCAGTTGAAGGTGATCATCCTGCGGCTGAAAAACGCCCGTCATCTGGATGCCACCAGCGTCATGGCTTTGGAAGACCTGATCCTGTTTATGCGACAAAAGAATCTAGCGTTGCTGGTGTCTGGAGCCAGCAGCGAAGTCTATCGCGTCCTCAAGAAATCCGGCATCCTCGAAACCCTCCAAGCCGGCTGCGACCGCGAAGCCGGCGAGAGCAACCTGTTCCTCAACGCCCCCAGCAATCCCAACCTCTCCACCCGCGACGCCCTCAAACGCGCCCAGCAACTCCTCGGCACCAACCAGGCCGATATACGGATCTTCTACGATCCCACCAAGCCCTAGCTCCCGCTTTGGGCTCAGACCCCCAGTTGGCATGGCGGCCGCACCGGAATACCGCAGGCCGCAAAGTGGCGCTTGGCATCCGCAACCGTGAAGTGACCAAAATGAAAAATACTGGCGGCAAGCACGGCATCAGCCTTGCCGGCTTGGAGGACATCGACCATGTGATCGAGGGTGCCGGCACCGCCGCTGGCGATGACCGGAATGCCCACCGCGGTGGATATGGCGGCAGTCAGCGCGACGTCGTAACCGCTCTGGGTACCATCGGCGTCCATGCTGGTGAGGAGGATTTCCCCAGCACCCCGGCGCCAAACTTGGCAGGCCCATTCCACGGCATCGAGGCCAGTGGGGGTGCGGCCACCGTGGGTGTACACACTCCATTTGCCGGGTCCCTCGCGCTTGGCATCGATGGCCACCACAATGCATTGGCTGCCGAACGCCTTGGCCCCGGCATCCACCAACCCGGGTTGGTGGACCGCAGCGGTGTTGATACCCACTTTGTCAGCTCCGGCCAAAAGCATCTCACGCATGTCCTCGACGCAACGAATGCCGCCCCCAACGGTCAGCGGGATGAAGCAATGCTCAGCGGTGCGCCGGACCACGTCAACCATGGTGCGGCGGCGATCTGAAGACGCGGTGATGTCCAGAAACACCAGCTCGTCGGCTTCCTGAGCATTGTACGCCAAAGCACATTCAACCGGATCGCCGGCATCAATGAGATCAACGAAATTAACACCTTTGACGACGCGGCCGTCGGTGACGTCGAGACAGGGAATGATGCGTTTGGCAAGCACGCGATCGGCTCAGGCGAGCTTGGGCTTGCCAATGCGGCGCACGGTGCCAAAGCGCTTTTGGAATTTGTCGATGCGTCCTTCGGTGTCAACAAACTGGTTTTGGCCGGTGTAGAACGGATGGGATGCGGACGTCACACCAATGGAAATGAGACTGTGCTCGACGCCATCGATGACCTCTTTGCGATCTGAGGTCTTGGTCGAGCGTGAGAGGAAGCGATGGCCGGTGCTCATGTCCACAAACACGACCGGATTGTATTTCGGATGAAGGTCCTTTTTCATTGGGATAGGGGCTCTCGCCGCGTTTCCGACGCGGCGGGCGCAGCAGGATGGACACAAATTCCAACCTGTCAAGCCAGCATCCGTAAAAACTGAAGGAAAATCACCACCCCGCGGGCCCTGGCGACCGTGTGTTGGCAGGGCTCTGTAGGCGACGGAATATTTAGACTGGCTTTTTCGGAAACCCGTGCTAAGCTTTCTCCGTTATGACAACCTCCACAAAACGCAGTCGGTTTTCTCGACGTCTTCCAGATCACGTTACCGACGAATTGGTGAACGTAATGGCCGAGAAAAAGATCTTTGGCTTCAACGATTTGTTTGAGCGGGTGTTTGCCAATTTGAAACTGCGCAATGCGGTGAGTGGTGGCGAGGAAATGTTGCGTTTGCGGGCTTATGAAAAGCTGCAGAATCTGGTGACCCGCGGCTTGGTCGAAAAAATTGGTAAGGAGTACCGTGGTACTTCTCGGGTGCATGAGGCGTCGAGCACGTACATGGCCTCGCAATTGGACGACGATTGAGAGTTGCATTGGAAAGCCCCAAGAAAGCCGCACCTGAGAGGGTCGCGGTTTTTTTATTGGCCAAACCCGCCCTACCAAACTACAAGAACCCCAGCCCGCACTCACCCCATGCTTTCCACCTACCTACCCGTCTTGCTGCAAGTCCTCGTGGTCATTGGCTTTGCCGCTATGGTGTTGATTTTAAGCGTCGTGTTTGGGCGTTCGGCCAAGCGCAATGCGACCAAGGATATTCCGTACGAGTGCGGAATGTTGCCGGTGGGTGAGGGCGCACCACGATTTTCAGTAAAATTCTATCTGGTGGCGATGTTGTTTGTGATCTTCGACATCGAAGTGGTTTTCATGTACCCGTGGGCACTGCAATTCCGCGATTTGGCACGCCAAAATCCAGTGGTGCTGGTAAGCATGGCGGGATTCGCGGGCAGTTTGGCCGTGGCCTACGTGTACGCCCTGAAAAAGGGTGCCCTGAATTGGAAATACTGAGGCCGCAGCGCCTGCCCTCACAGGTTGTCAGGATCTTTGAATTTGGCACTCGCCAGCACGCTGGGCTTCAGACAGGCTGGGCCTGGTTAAGACCGACAGGGAACTCATGAAGCTCGACGCCCACCAGCATTTTTGGCAATACCATCCGGCCCATCAGGTTTGGATGAGCGAGGCGATGCAGGTGCTTCGGCGCGACTATCTGCCAGAAGAACTCGCGCCGCTACTCGACTCCATCGGGTTTGACGGTTGCATTGCAGTGCAGGCGCGGCAGATGCCCGAAGAAACCGCCTGGCTGTTGGAACTTGCCGACGCTCATGACTTTATCAAAGGAGTGGTCGGCTGGGTGGACCTTTGTTCGCCCACGCTCGCCGACCCATTGGCACGCTTGGCCCCCCATCCCAAACTCGTGGGCGTGCGCCACGTCATCCACGACGAGGCGGACGACGCCTTCATGTTGCGGCCCGATTTCCGCCACGGCATTGGCCAACTCAGCGGGCACGACCTCTGCTATGACCTGTTGATTTTTCCGAGGCATCTGCCGGTGGCGACAGCGCTGGTGGAAGAGTTTCCTGAACAGCGCTTCGTGCTCGACCACCTGGCAAAACCGGCCATCGCTGCAGGTGAGTTATCGCCGTGGCGTGAGGACCTGGGCCGCTTGGCCGCCTTCCCCAATGTTTTCTGCAAACTCTCCGGCATGGTCACCGAGGCCACCTGGCAACAGTGGCGGGCCACCGACTTCCACCGCTATCTGGATGCAGTGATGGATGCGTTCGGCCCGCAGCGCGTGATGATCGGGTCGGACTGGCCGGTGTGTACCTTGTCCGGCACTTATGCCGCCACCATGAATATCGTCAGCGAGTACATCCAACCATTTCCGGCGGCCGAACGCGAGGCGATTCTCGGCGGCAACTGCGCCCGGTTTTACAAAATCAAACCCACTTCCGACATCCTATGAGTGATACCATGTTAGCCGGCGTCCTGCACGGAGCCAAAGATTTGCGCGTAGAGCGGGTCGCGCCGCCCACCCTGCGCCCGGGCATGGTTCTGCTGCGGGTCCGCCGAGCCGGCATTTGCGGCTCGGATATGCATTACTTCCAACACGGCTATTGCGGCTGCTTCGTGCCGTCCGGGCCGTTTATCCTCGGGCATGAGTTCACCGCCGAAGTTGCGGCCGTGGCCGATGATGTGAAATCCCCTGCCGTCGGGTCCCGCGTCACCGTCAACCCCGCCCGCGCCTGCGGCGTCTGCGAGTATTGCAAAGCCGGTCGCGGCAACCTCTGCCGCCGAACCATCATGCTTGGCAGTGGCAGCACCAACCCGCCAACGGATGGTGCGTTCGCGGAATTTGTCACGGTGCGTGGCGACCAGTGCCACGTGCTGCCGCTGTTGATGGACGATGGCGTGGGCGCATTGATGGAACCCTTCGCAGTGGCCCTGCACGCCGTCAAACGGGCCGGGGTACTCGCAGGCAAGCGCGTGCTGGTAACCGGCGGCGGCCCCATCGGCTTGTTGGTTATGCTCACCGCGCGGGCGTTCGGTGCCACTCCGGTGGTGCTCAGCGACGTCGTCGAGGGCCGCCGCCACACCGCACTCAAATTGCACGCCGACGCCGTACTGGACCCGGCCGCCGCCCATTTGCCGGAGCGGGTGCGCGAACTCACCGGCGACGGATTTGACGTGATTTTCGAGGCGTCCGGTGCGCCACCAGCCTTGCGCCAAGCATTTGATCTGGTGCGCCCCGGCGGCACCATCGTGCAAATCGGCACCATCGGCAGCGAGGACGTGGGTTTGCCAGCCAATCATCTGATGGTAAACGAAACTCAGTTTATTGGATCATTCCGGTATGGCGACGTGTTTGGCGAGGCAATCCGACTGGTGGAGGCCGGCCGGATCCATCTGGCACCGTTGCTCAGCGAGGTTTTTTCGCTGGTAGAACTGCCGCGGGCCATGCAGCGTTCTTTCGCCAAGGACGATGTCATCAAAGTGCAACTCCAAATCAGCTAGGCACCAACCCAACCATCCATCCCTAATCCCATGAATGTTTTTCCTAACTTGCTAGCGTCCTCATCACTGCCTACATGGATCGATCCTGTGGTCATCGCGGTGTACCTGATCGGCATCACGGCCTTCGGCATCTGGATCGGCTACCGCCGCAACACCTCCTCCCAGCAGTATTTCCTAGCCAATAAGTCGCTCGGCTGGTTCACCGTCGGTGCCGCTGTGTTCACCTCTAACATTTCAACCCTTCATCTGGTGGGTTTGGCCGCCGACGGTGCCAGGAAAGGGATGGTCATCGGCAACTTCGAGTGGATGGCGTGCTTCACCCTGATGACCTTGGCGCTGGTGTTCGCACCATTTTACATCAACTCAGGAGTATCGACCCTGCCGGAGTTCATGGAGCGGCGCTATTGTCCGCAGGCCCGCACGTTTCTGGCAGTCATCGGATTGTTAGGCGCGCTGCTCATTCACATCGGCATCAGCCTGTTTGCGGCGGCCAAGGTGTTCTATAGCTTCCTGGGCGTGCCGATGGAGTACACCATTATCGTGCTCTCATTGTTCACCGTGACTTATACCGTGCTGGGCGGCCTCAGGGCCGTGGTGATGACCGAAAACATCCAGGTCTGCCTATTGCTAGGCGGCGCCACTCTCGTCACGGTGCTGGGCATCATGGCGTTGCCAAGTGCCGGGGTGCATGACATGGCCACCCTCAAGGCAGCGGCGGCACCCGGGCAGTTGAACATGCTCCAGCCCATCATCGATGGCAAAGGGCACCTCAACGAGTACTCATGGCTCAGCGTTTTGTTGGGCTATCCGATTTTAGGAATCTGGTACTGGTGTGCCGACCAGACGCACGTGCAGCGGGTGCTCGGAGCGAAAAGTCTCAAGGACGCGCAGAACGGCGCGTTGTTTGCCGGGTTTCTCAAGATCACGCCGGTGTTCCTGATGGTGTTGCCAGGGGTGATCGGTTATGTGTTATGGCAAAAGGGGGTGATTGCCTTGGATAAAGATCCCGCCACCGGCGATTGGGATTACAACACCATGCTGCCATCCTTGATCAAACACCTCATCCCCGTCGGCCTCAAGGGCTTGCTCGCCGCCAGCATGGCCGCCGCCCTGATGAGCTGCATGGCCGCTGCTCTTAACAGTTGCGCCACCCTCATTTCGCTGGACATCGTCAAGCGTGCCCGTCCAGACACCAGCGACCGGCGCACGGTGGTCATCGGCCGCATCGCCACCGGAGTGATCATGGTGCTGGCGATGCTGTGGTCCACTCAGGGCAAGCAATTCAGCACCATCTTCGAGGCCATCAACAAGATTCCGATGACCTTCGCCCCGGCGGTGACCACGGTATTTGTGTTAGGCTTGTTGTGGAAACGCGGCACCAAACAGGCCGCGATGGCGACGTTGTACATCGGTTCGCTCATCGGGATTATCTATTTTGTGGCGGACTTGCCGAGCATCGGCAAAATGTTTCTGGCGGCGGATCAGGTGCAGAAGGATTTTTCCGGCTTGGTCTCCGATCCGCAAGTCGGCTTGGGCGTGCCCTTCATGCTGGTCGGCCCGTTGCTAGTGGTGTTTTGCGTCGCCATCTACGTGATCACCAGCCTGATGACCCCGCCGATGCCCGCCGAGGAAGTCGCCAAAGTCTGTTGGGATCATCCCTTGGCTTTCCTCAAGGGACCCGTCACCGGAGCCAGCGACCCGCGCATGGTTACGCTCATCCTCTTCGCAGTGGTCGGCGTGCTCTACGTCTGGCTGCATTAAAGGTAGCGAGGGACCAGACAAATGAGCTCGTGTGAGCTCTGCCGCCAGAAAAAAACCGCGTGGCGGTTCACCGTGCAAAATTCGCCATACCGCCCCTCCAGTGCTCCAATTCTTTACTTGACAAGCGCCTTAAATCGGCCACCGTCTCACAGCCAGATGGCGGCCGTTACCCGTTAGGCCGCGTACCATCCGTTCCAAGCGCATGCTCCCGGATTTTGCCCATTCACTTTATCAGCGCTTTGAGCGCGACGGCATCCCGCTTTTGCTGGCAGGGGGGTGGGCGGTTTGTCACCATGGATACTCCCGCTTCACGAGGGACGTCGATTGGATCTGCTCGAGGGCGGATGAAGGCCGGGCCCTAACACTGATGGCATCCCTAGGCTTTCGCACCGCGTTTGAATCGATGGCCACGCGTTTCCAGCTCATCAACCGTCCTGAATTTCCTCCCATCGATCTATTATGGGTGAGCCCGGAAACCTTTGCAAAAATGGCGATGACCGACCAGCGGACCGGACTTCACGGCAATATTCCGGTGATTGATCTTGAATCGTTGCTGGCGATGAAATTGCATGCCCTCAAGGATCAGGACGAGCGCGAAGGCAAGGACCTTCTCGACATCCGTTTGCTCTTGAAAGAAAATGCCCACGCCATCACCGAGCCCCGCTTGCACGCCCTGTGCGAGCGCTTTGCCGGCCCCCATGCCTACGCCATGATCCGCCAGATCGCATGAACGCCCTCGACCTCAAGTTCCCCGATTTCTCCAAGCACCCGCCGCCGCCCAAGCTTAGCTTCGAGCAATACCAGCGCTGGGTCTTCGAGGAAATTGTCCCGGAACTCGCACGCTGCGGCCAAATGACCCCGTCAGCGGTTCTAGCCGACTTTATGCGCAACGAAGGGCGCCAGACGGAGCCCTGGCCGGACTTCGGCAGCCTCTCGGACGCCGCCGATACGCCGATCGGCTCCCAAACGCCTGCATAATCACTTCTTGACCCGCACGATTTTCTCTATTATTACGGCCTCCGCATGGGATTTGAAACACTTGGGCTCTCCGCAGCCGTCATGGAAGCCGTCAAGGAATCGGGTTACACCACCCCCACACCGATTCAGGTGCAGGCCATTCCCATCATCCTCGAAGGCCGCGACGTCATCGGTGCCTCACAAACCGGCACCGGCAAAACGGCCGCCTTCGCCCTGCCGCTGCTCTCCAAACTCGAGAAACTCGGCAAACCCCAGATTTTAGTCCTCGAGCCGACCCGCGAACTGGCCCACCAGGTTGCCGAATCCTTCGAGAAATACGGCAAACACACCGGCCTCAAGGTCGCCCTGCTCTACGGCGGGGTCGGCCTTGGCACCCAGTCCGAGCAACTTGCTGCGGGTGCCGACATCGTGGTGGCCACCCCCGGCCGCCTTGTCGATCACTTCTATCGGGCCACCATGCGTTTCGGCGAACTCAAGTCGCTGGTCCTCGACGAGGTGGACCGCATGCTCGACATGGGCTTCCTTCCGCAGGTGCGAAAAATCGTCAACCTGTGCCCGTGGGAAGGTCGCCAGACCTTGTTTTTTTCGGCCACCATGCCACCGGCGATCCAGACCTTCGCCCAATGGTGTCTCACCGACCCGCTCACCGTTGAAATCGCCCGTCGCTCGGTGCCCACCACCGTCACTCACGCGTTCTACCCGGTGGCCATGGACCAGCGCGACGAACTGCTGCTCGATTTACTCAAACAAACCGACTACCACTCGGTGATGATCTTCACCCGCACCCGCAAGGAAGCTGACCAACTGACCTCGCTCATCAAAAGCACAGGCCAGCAAAAGGTCGCCGCCATGCACTCCGATATCAACCAGGTGGACCGCATGAAAGCCCTCGCCGGCTTCAAGGCCGGCGACTACGAAATCCTCGTCGCCACCGATGTGGCCGCCCGCGGCATCGATATCTCCGGCGTCTCCCACGTCATCAACTACCGCGTCCCGGAAAATGCCGAAGACTACGTCCACCGCATCGGCCGCACCGGCCGTGCCGAAGCCGAGGGCGACGCTTTCACTATCCTAACAGCCGACGAACTCGACTACGCCAAGGCCGTCGAGTTTTTCATCGAGCAAAAAATTCCGCGGCGCAGGCTCGATAATTTTCCCTATATTTACACCGCCCTGTTGGATGAGACGCCCATCAAGCCGGTGCGGCGCAAGAAAACCGGTGGTGGCAAGAAGCGGAAATAGCCCCGTGCCACCGGTTGGCCCATGTTCCGCCCATTTGTAGCACCATGCGCGTCTTGGCCATCGATCCTGCAGTTAGAAACACCGGTTACGCGGTGCTCGAGGGCGAGGCCCGCCACCCCAAGGTGCTCACCTTCGACGTCATCTCCATCCCGGGCAAACTGCCGCAGTCTGCAGCCCTCTCGGCCATCCGAACCCACCTGGTCAACATCATCCAAACCTATCAACCCGACGAGGTCGCCGTCGAGGGCATCATCTACGTCCAATCCCATCAAACGGCCATTTCCATGGGTGCAGCCCGCGCGGCAGCGCTCATCGCCGCCGCCGACCACGGGTTGCGGGTGTACGAATACGCCCCGCGCAAAGTCAAAATGGCGGTCGTCGGCAAGGGCACTGCCGACAAAAGCCAGGTCGCCTTCATGGTTCGCGCCCTGCTCGGCTTGGCCGAAACCCCGCCGCCAGACGCCGCCGACGCCCTGGCCATCGCCCTCGCCCACCTCCAAGCCGCTGATCCCCTCAAGGCGAAGCTGCTGGACCGGCGACTGGTGTGAGCGGTTGCAGGGAACAGGAGGTTACAAACAAGTTAGGCTGGCTCGTCACATCATGGCTGAGCATCACCGGTGGGGAAACTCGGGTTAAGCGCGGGGATGGAATTGGCGGTGCACGGCCTTGAGCCGCTGGCGGTCCACGTGGGTGTAGATTTGGGTGGTGGAGATGTCGGCGTGGCCCAACAACTCTTGGATCACCCGCAGGTCGGCCCCGCCTTCGAGCAGATGGGTGGCAAACGAGTGGCGCAGCAGATGTGGATAGACGTTGTGGGCGATGCCGGCCAGTGCCGCGCGACGTTTGACGATTTGGCGCACCCGGTCCGGGGACAAGGAGCCGCCACGCACGCTGAGGAAAATATGCGAGGAACTGCGCTTGGAAACGAGCGCAGGCCGGGCGTTTTTCAGGTAATCCAAGAGTGCCTCGCAGGCCTTGGTACCGACGCGCACGATGCGGGTTTTATTGCCCTTGCCGGTGACGCGCAGGAATCCCTCATCGAAGTCCATCATCTCGAGGCGTGCCTTGCACAACTCGGATAAACGCAGGCCGGAGGCATAGAATACTTCCAGAATGGCCAGGTCGCGACGGCCCAGCGGCTGAGCCGGATCGATGGATTCTAACAAAGCAATAATTTCTGCGGCGTGCAGGGTTTCCGGCAACGTCAGGTCGGGGCGGGGGGCTAGCAGAGGTTCAGCTGGATCCATTTCCAAACGCCCCTGCGCCGCCAACCAGCGGAAAAATATTTTCAAATGCACGGTGGTGATACGCAACGATGCCGCAATGAGCCCGTCCCGCTTGCGCCCGCCTAAGAATTCCGCCAATTCGTCTGTCCCTATATCTCTCAGGTCGCTGTCACGCTGGCGCAGCCAGCCGGCCAGCGCGTCGAGCGTCTGGCGCACCGATAGTTGATAGGCCTCGGACAGGCCGCGCTCGGTGGCCAGGAATCGGATAAAGGCATCGCAGGCGGTCTCCATGGCAACGCCGGAGCCTGCGCTGGATAGCCGCTCGGGGCAATGGAAACTTGAGTGACGAAGGAGGGATTTTTCGGCGCTTGACTCGGCAGGGAGGCGGATTAGCGTCGTCCCGCATGAAACGAATTTTCCTATTTTTGTCGTTGTTGGTGAGCATCTGTGCGTTGTCCAGTTGTGGCGCGGCCGGCAACATGGTGGATAGCACCGGGCGTCTGCTCCAAAATACCGGCCACTTGGTCGGCCTGTGAGCGGGGGCGTCAGGCTAGGCGTTCTACCGTGCGGAACTCATCGGGCTCCACGGTGAAGCGCCACCAGATGGCATCGGTCGGCAGCAATTCGGGAAATTTGTCGGCCCACTCGACGACGACGATGCCAGCAGCGTCGAGATATTCATCCCAGCCCAAGGCGAGGACTTCGGCGGCGCTTTCCAGCCGATAGAAATCGAAGTGAAACACGTCTAGACGGCCGCCCCGGTATTCATGCACCAGGGAAAACGTCGGACTGGTCACATCCAGCGGGCATCCCAAGGCCGCCACCAGGCCTTTGGTCCAATGAGTTTTGCCGGCACCCAGGCCGCCGACCAAGGCGATGACTGAGCCGGACCGGGCGTCCCCTGCTGCGTCACGCCCGAGGTGTGTCATGGCGGTGGCTGATGCTGCGCGTCCTTGCATGCCCGTTGTCCAAATCTCATTCGCCATGCCGAGTCCACTCAAAAATCAACCTCATGGTTTTTTTGCGATGAGGCGGAAGCGGTCGTGGTAGGCACCGTTGTTGAATTTGCGGCAGCAGGCGTAGCAGGCGACCATGCGGCGGATGGGTTTGACGCGGTGCAAGCTGGTCAAACAATTCGGGCAAACGTAGGTGTAGTTGCGTTTCATCCGGCGGCGTTTGAAGGGCAGCGTGTGATAAGGATGCTCTCCGGGGATACCCAATTCGGCACAGGCGGCCTGCCATTCCGGGCCATGGGGCTCGGTGTGACGCCGTCCAGCTCGCTCATAGGCGATGAGGTGGGCGAGTTCGTGTTTGAGGGTGCGCCAGAGTTCTTCTGGGGGCAGGGGTTTGAGTTTGGGATTGAGCTCGATGGCGCGGTCGGGCCACCAGGCACGACCGGCTGTCGTTTGCATCCGGGCATTCCATGAAACCCGCACCCGCCGCGATAACTCCTGCATGTTTAATGACTTGCAGGTCTCTGCACACCATGCAGTCAGCTTGCTGTCCGTCTTATCCGCGTGTTCCTGATGAGCTGCTGGCGTGGTCTGCACACGCAGCCACGATAGCCATCGGAATTCCAGCTGTGACATCAAGCGGCCCATCCGCGCCATGGCTAGCAGCAATCCGGCGTGTTGGCAATAAGAGCCTCACCATGAATCGCAAACTTTTCGGATTTTTGCATTGCCACCTGAGGCGGGCTGGTTCAGTCTGCGTGCCCCGCCAATTCATTCCTCCTCCCAAGATGTCCAAGCACAACAGTCTCAAATCCAGTACCACCGTCGGCGGCAAACGCTCCGTCCTCAAACGCTTCGAGCGCGTCAAACTCCTCAAGGAGCGTGGCGAGTGGACGGCCGGACGCTCGCCGGTTGGCCTGCCCAAGACCAAACACGAAGGGTAAAATCCCTGCGGATTGTCAATGGTTGCACGCGCGGATCCTCCTGGGTTCCGCGCCTTTTGTATTTCAAGCATCTCCACTATGAATGACGGAACCCGCCTCAACAAATACCTCGCCTCCTGTGCCATCGGCTCACGCCGCGCTTGTGACGCATTGATTCAGGCCGGCCGCGTCGAGGTCAATGGCAGCAGCTGCACGAAGTTGGCCACCCGCATCCAGACGGGTGATCACGTGAAGGTGGATGGCCGCCGGGTGGCACCGCGGGAGGTGACCATTGTGGCGTTTCACAAGCCACGCGGATACGTGTGTTCGCGTGAGGATGAACTCGGCCGTGATACCATTTATACCTTGTTGCCCGGCGCGCTTCACGCGTTGCACCACGTCGGCCGGCTCGACCGGGATTCGGAGGGCCTGCTCATCCTGACCAACGACGGCGACCTCTCACAGCGCCTGATGCACCCGTCCAAATCAGTCGAAAAAGAGTACCTCGTCACCGCCAACCAGTCGTTTGAAAATGCCCACCTCGACCAGTTTCTCGAAGGGGTTTACACCGAAGGTGGCAAGTTGCGGGCCAAGGCGATCGAACGCCTCTCGGCCCGCCGCATCAAGGTGGTGCTCGATCATGGTGCCAAGCGCCAGATCCGCCTGATGTTCGAGACGATGGGCTACACCGTCAGCAAGCTATTGCGGGTGCGTATCGGCCAATTGTGGCTCGGCGATTTGGAGCCAGGCCACTGGGCTTTGCTGACACCACCGGAAGTGGCGATGCTGTTGGGAGAAGCCACGCCGGCCAAGAAGCGGGCCGCTGCGCCTGCTTCGGCACGCAGGGGAGACGCGAGCAAGGAACGAAGGTCGGGGGGCGGGAAGGATACCCGAGCCACGGGCAAGAGTGAGCCGGGCGTCTTGCCCGGAGCGCGGGCCAAGCGCCGGGCCTCACCCCTAACCGCACCGGTTGGGCGAAAAAAGGCGCGTTGAGCCCACTAGGCCGCTTGCCATCTGGAGGATCAGCCACTAGGGTCCGGCCTTCCGTCAATTTCAGCAAACCACTTGCCTCAATCAGAAACCCCCATGAGCCACTCACCAGTCGCCCAAGAAGCCAGCACCCAAGGCTCCACATCCATTTACCAGCCACCTGCTGATTTCGCAGCCAAGGCGCGCATCTCATCGCTGGAGGCTTATCGCACGCTCTATCAAGAATCGATCGCCAACCCAGAGGCGTTCTGGGCCGCTGAAGCCAAAGAATTGCTCTGGCACAAACCGTGGACCAAGGTGCTTGATTGGCAAATGCCCTTTGCCAAATGGTTCGAGGGCGGCAAACTCAACGTCTGCGAAAATTGCGTCGATCGCCATGCTGCCGGCCCTCGCAAAAACAAAGCCGCCATCATTTGGGAGGGCGAACCTGGCGATCAGCGCGTCATCACGTACGGCCAGCTTCACAGAGACGTTTGCCGTTTTGCCAATGTGTTGGAAGCCAATGGCATCAAGGCCGGCGAGCGAGTGATCATCTACATGCCGATGGTCCCCGAGGCGGTGGTTGCCATGCTTGCTTGCGCCCGCATCGGCGCCGTCCATTCGGTGGTGTTCGGCGGATTCTCCAGTGAAGCTATTTTTGACAGGCTGGAGGATTCCGGGGCGGTGGCCATCCTCACTGCCGATGGCGGATGGCGCCGTGGCAAGGTGGTCGCCCTCAAGCCCGCTGTTGATGAAGCGGTGGCGAAATACCGCAAAATCAAGCGGGTCATCGTGTTGAAGCGCTGCGGCAACGAGGTGGCGATGAACTCGGAGACCGACGTGTGGTGGCACGACGAAGTCGCCAAGGTTTCGGCGAAGCACACGGCGAAGGCATTTGATTCCGAGCATCCGCTCTTCATCCTTTACACGTCTGGTTCGACCGGCAAACCCAAGGGCATCCTCCACACGTCCGGCGGCTACCTCACCGGCACCCACGCCACCTGCAAGTACATCTTCGACCTGCGCGAAGAAGACGTCTTCTGGTGCACCGCCGACGTCGGCTGGATCACCGGCCACTCGTACATCGTTTATGGCCCACTGGCCAATGGCGCCACCCAGGTGATGTACGAGGGTGCCCCGAATCATCCCGATTTCGGCCGCTTCTGGAAAATGATAGAAGCTTACGGCGTTAGCATCTTCTACACCGCCCCCACCGCTATCCGCGCTTTCATCAAAGCCGGCAACGCGTTCCCTGCGGCCCACGACCTGTCGTCTCTGCGCCTTCTGGGTTCGGTCGGCGAGCCGATCAATCCAGAAGCTTGGACATGGTACCACCAGCATATCGGTGGCGGCAAATGCCCGATCGTCGATACCTGGTGGCAGACGGAAACCGGTGCCATCCTCATTTCCCCGCTGCCGGGGGCCACCCCTTGTATCCCAGGCACCGCGACACTTCCATTTTTCGGCATCGACGCCGCCATCCTTGATGATAGCGGCCATGAATGCGCTCCTAACCAGGACGGCCGCCTCGTCATCCGCAAGCCATGGCCGGCCATGACCCGCTCGATCTACAACGACCCAGAGCGGTTTAAAAAAACCTACTGGTCGGATTTTCCCGGGCTTTACACGACTGGCGACGGGGCCCGCCGCGACGAACACGGGAATTTTTGGATTATCGGCCGCCTCGATGACGTGCTCAACGTCTCCGGTCATCGCCTCGGAACCGCCGAGATTGAAAGCGCTCTGGTGTCTCATCCCGCCGTCGCCGAAGCCGCCGCCGTCGGCAGACCCGACGAGATCAAGGGCCAAGCCGTCGCCGTGTTCGTCACCCTCAAGTCGGATTTTGCCGAGTCTGAGGCACTCCGCCAAGAACTGCGCAACCACGTCGGCCACATGATCGGTGCCCTAGCCAAACCCGATGACATCCACTTCGCTGCCGCCCTGCCCAAGACCCGCTCTGGCAAGATCATGCGCCGCATCCTTAAAGAGCTCGTCTGCACCGGTGAAGTGACCGGAAACATCACCACCCTTGAAGATTTCTCGGTGGTCGCTACTCTCCAGCGCAGCATCACCCGCTGATCCCCGCCGCCATAAGGACCGCCTTGCCATGACCTCCACCCGTTACTTCCTCGCCCGCATTGCCCAAGCATTCGGTATCTTCCGGCGCAACCAGCGCATGGGTGACGCCGCCAGCGAAATGCACCTGCTGCGCGAAGCCGAGGCCTTCCTTGGCATGGAAATCTGGGAAAAGGCTGATTCCATCGAACGGCTCTCCATCGAATATTGGAATTTGCGCAAGTTCATCAAGGATCGCGACAGTCTCCAAGCCCAACTCGACGCCTGTGAAGCACGCCTCGATGCCACCCATAAGGAACGATCCGACTTGCTCAACGCCTCGCCGGCCCCTCAAACAAGCCTGTATGATGAGCGCATCGCCATCATCTCGGGCCTCGAAGACCTCACCCGCGAACGCGACCAAATCGTCACAAAGGCCCGCGATATCCGCCGCATCCACGACGGCCTCAAGATAAAAGTCGATGTTCTCACCAAGGATCATTCGTCGTCACCGGAGCGCAACGAGCAACTCGAAAATGTCAAACAACGACTCGCCGAACTGAAAGCCGAGTTTGTCGCCCTCAAGGCAGAACGCAGCCAAGTAGGTGCCAAAATCGACGTCGGCGACAAACAACTCGAGCAAATCGACCTGGACATCGAAGCGCTCAAAAACGAGCGCCGCGCCCAGGCCTCCGAAATCTTCAAGTCCATCGGCGAGGCAAACCGCGAAATCTCGGGCCTCCGTGCCGAACTCGGGGCTCTCGAGACCCGCATCCGCCAACTCCAAGGGGAAATCGGACGCTACGTCAGCCGACATTCCATCACTGACAAGAATTGCGCCGAGGCCGTGAAAATCCACCGAAACCTCATCGAGGTGATGCGTGCCTTGCGCCGATCCATCGCTCTGAACCATCGCCTCGGCGGCATGCACTGATTTGAGATGCCTTGTCTGTATCGGCGCGTCTATCACCACCGCCCCGCATGAGATGGAGCCTATCGCAATAGGCGGGTTCTCGGCGCTTCATGGTCATCGGCGGTCACAGACACGCCGCTACAAGGCAAAAGATATTCTTGCGCGGCTCCTGATGGGTTGTTGGGTCAGATATAGGGATGGGCGAGTGCGGAGAAATCCAAGTCGCCGAGGCCTTTGGCGGCCAACTCGGTGAGGCGTTGGGAAACCGCAGCGATGGCGGGCGTGTGCAGATGGGCTGCTTCGGCCAGATCCAGCGCATAAGCACTGTCCTTGCGCATGTTGTCTAACGAAAAATGCGCTTCGAACTCACCTACGGCCATGGTTGGCAATTTAAATTTTGCGAGGGGCGAACCGCAGAGATTTTCTGCCACCGCTCCGATGAATGTGTCTGCTGCCACTCCGTGGCGCGTCGCTATGGCCAACGCCTCCGCCAGCGCCTGCACCGTGCATGCCGAAATCAAATTGGTGGCCAGTTTCACCACCGTGGCCGAGCCCATACCTCCGCAGGCCAGCAACTCCCTGCCCGTTAGGCGCAAAAAAGGTGTCATTTGCCTAACTAATTCATCGTCGCCGCCGGTGTAATAAACCAACTGGCCGGTGGCAGCAGCCAATTTGCTACCGGTGAATGGGGCATCCAGAAACCGGCATCCCCGCAGCACGCAGTATTGATCCAGCCAATGCGTTGTGGCCAAATCCACGGTCGAGTGGTTCATCACGATCTGGCCCTCGCGGAGGGTTGGAGCCAGCTGCGTCATGACCTCGCGCAAAGCCGGTCGGTCTTTCAGATAGATAGAGATTACATTCGCGCCGGCTACGGCTGCTGCCGGGGTGGAGGCCTCCCCGGGCATGCCTTTGGGGCTGCGATTCCAGCAGGTCACTTGCCAGCCGGAGTTGGCGAGGCGTGTGGCGACCCGCGAGCCGATGATGCCCAGGCCCAGCACTGCGGCATGGCCCGGGTTGTCTGCTGGGGTGGTGGGCGCAGTGTCGGATGGATTCATTGTTGGCGTTGGAGTGCGAATTTCACGAGGTCACCGGCTTGCTTGCGGATATCGGCAATCTGGAGCTTGGTCGGGTCCTTGCCATCCTCGAGCACCATCTCATTGCGCAAACCCGCGAGGATATCGCGCATGGCCAGGTAATTGGCCCTCTCGGAAATCCGCGGCTCCAAGCCCGCCACCGACTCGGTGTAGTAGTCGGCGATGTCCTCACGCATCAGCTTGCGGGCCCGCTCCACCGAAAATTGTTTGTCCACTGCCGCAGTGGCCACCTCCAGCGCGCGAATCCAGCCACCCAGGGAAATCAAGTGCGCCAAGTCCGCGTCCTTGAGGGTCACCAACTCAATCTCCACATCCTTCTGGGTCGCCCTCAGTTCCGTTTTCAATTGCTCTACGTCGCCTTTTTTTGCACTATCCAACAGACCTGCGGAATGCCGGTTGACCCGCTCGCCGGCACCCAGCGACTTGCCGTAGCGCGTCAAATCCTTGGCCAGGCCCTCGACTTTTTCCATCTGCCCGGACTGCACGACCAAAAACCCGTCGGCAATGAGAAAGCCCAACTCGATCGCCAAATCGGCGCGGTCCAATGGCATACGCGGCGGCATCTTGCGTTCCAGATCCGCCATCGGAATGGGCATCAGGAATTGCAGGGTATCGAACAATTTGGCGATGGACGGGGCGGTGAATTCATTGACCGCCAATTCCTCGAGGCGATGAGGATCATCCAGCAAATCCTCGGGCACATCACCCTTTTCGGTTTTGTTAGCGGCGGGGATGGCTTTGGCTTCTTCGGAGGCTGGCTTATCCGCTGGCTTGACAGTCGCCCCGGTATCCGCAGCTGTGAGAGGCAAGCAAAGCGCTGCGAATCCTCCCACAATTCCTAGCACAATTCGTTTCATACGCGGAGTATGCCATCTGGCAAGCCGCCGTGCAACCGGCAATTGTGCCGCATCAGGGGCCGTGCAGCAATATCTTATGCAATGATAGCGGCGTGTCTATGACCGCCGAAGACGATGAAACGCAAGTGAACCCGCCTATGGGGCAAGCGCGATTTCAATCACAATCGCGCTCACAGGCGGGCTGCTCAATCCTGTTGACTTAGTAGGAGGATAGGCTTCCAGCCCGTCATGGACGACGGGCTTCTAGCCTGTCGTTTCATGCACAGACAGGCTGGAAGCGCTGTCTTCCATCACAGGCAGGATCCCCATTTTCCAATCAGAGCGCTAAATTGACAGTATTGGGCACGCCGCTACGCATCATCGGAAGGCTGTGGCTGAGGGAGTTGAGCGTTTGCCCTTGAAAGAACGGCCGACCCAGAGAAAACTCTGTCTGCCCATGGCCACCGATTCTTCCACCCGTCCGATTCTTCCCGATGCCAGCGGTCATTTCGGCCGCTTTGGCGGCATGTTTGTCCCCGAAACCCTGATGGCCCCGCTCCAGGAACTCGCCGCCGCCTACGCCGTCGCCAAGACCGACCCCGCATTCCAGGCCGAACTCGACGACCTCCTCTGCAACTATGCCGGCCGCCCAACCCCCCTGTATTTCGCCGAACGCTGGAGCGAGGCTCTCGGCGGTGCCAAAATCTATCTGAAGCGTGAGGACTTGCTGCACACCGGCGCCCATAAAATCAATAACGCCATCGGCCAAATCCTGCTCGCCAAACGCCTCGGCAAAAAACGCATCATCGCCGAGACCGGCGCGGGCCAGCACGGCGTAGCCACCGCCACCGTGTGTGCCCGCTTTGGCATGGAATGCGTTATTTACATGGGTCGCGTCGATATGGAACGCCAGGCACTCAACGTCGTTCGAATGCGTCTGATGGGAGCGGAAGTCCGCCCCGTCACTGCCGGCCAGGCGACCCTCAAGGAGGCGGTCAACGAGGCGATGCGCGATTGGGTGGCCAGCGTGGATCACACGCACTACATCCTCGGTTCGGCGCTAGGCGCGCATCCATTTCCGATGATTGTGCGGGATTTCCAACGGGTGATCGGTTTGGAGGCCCGGCGCCAGATATTGGAAAAAGAGGGCCGCTTGCCGGACTTGCTGATTGCCTGCGTCGGCGGCGGCTCCAATGCCATCGGTTTGTTCCACCCGTTTCTCGATGATCCCGGCGTGCGCATGGTCGGCGTGGAAGCCGGCGGCGACGGGATTGTGCCCGAGCGCCATGCCGCTCGCTTTCAAGGCGGTAAACTCGGCGTGCTCCAAGGTACAAAAACATGGTTGTTAGCCAATGCTGATGGCCAAATCGAACTGACCCACTCAATTTCCGCCGGGCTCGACTACGCCGCGGTAGGCCCCGAACATGCCTATTTGCAGGACACCGGGCGCGTCCAATACACCTATGCGACGGACAGCGAAGCCCTTGCCGCCTTCAAGGAATTGGCCCACACAGAGGGCATTCTGCCGGCCCTCGAAAGCTCACACGCCATGGCCGGGGTTATCAAACTTGCGCCCACCTTGCCCCGCCACGCCATCATCATCGCCAATCTATCCGGCCGCGGCGACAAGGACGTCGAGCAGGCATCGAGGTTTTTGTTGGATCACCCGGCGTGACCTTGGCGAGCCGTACATGGGCGACTGGGTGTGGGAGGCATGTTGGTTGAAATATTCCAGATGCGAGGTCCGTAATTTGTCGAGTTGAAAAGCAGGACCATGCCATCCCCGATGCATTTCCTCTGTCTCGTCGCCGTGTTCATCACTTTTGCGACGCAGATGAGTGGTCAGGAACGCGCAGCTAGCAAGGAGGCTGCACCGGGCCGCGTGGACTCAGGCCCCCCCGGGAAGGCGCTTGAGGTGATCCGGGCCAAGCGGGCAGGCACTTTGATTGCCCTGTTTGTCAAACCCGGGGATGTTGTTAGCAAAAACCAGTTGCTAGGCCACACCGAACTGGACGCTGCCAAGTTGAACGTCGATATGGCACGGGCCAATCTTGAAGCAACGGGCACCTTGGACCAGATGTTCTGGCAGTACCAAGCATTGATCACCACCCGTGAGGAGGTGGAGGAGGCCGTTCACAAACGCACAGCTCCGAAATCCAGGCTGCAATATGCGATCGCCATGGAAAATTGGGCCAAAGGCCAGTACCAGGCCCAACAGGAGATCAAGAAGGTCCAGCAGATCAATTACGAGCATTGCCAATTGGAGTATGATGCCCGGTTCTTCCACTCACCCATCGATGGCGTTATCACCGAGGTCAAGGTGGCCGTGGCGCAAGCGGTGAGTCTTGGTGCTGTGGCATTCACCCTGACAAATGACACCCGCGTGTCGATACCCGCTGCGGCCCTGGTGATGCCGGACGCCGCCGCGCTGCAAGTGGAAAAATCCCCGACCGTGGAAAAATCCTCCGT